>VAZQ01000711.1:445-2196 GCA_005883115.1 Alphaproteobacteria bacterium
TCACCAGTTCGGCGGCTCGAGGGCGCCACAAAACGCCAGGGTCAGCCCGAGCGCCTCGGCGGAAGAACGACAAGCCGAAGTTGCGGAGGGGCATGGCTCACCCTGTTTGCAGGGGGTCGAGCCGCTCCCGCGGCTCGACCCGTGACCTGCTCTTGTTGTTCGACGCCTGAAAGCACCCCGGTCTGTTTCGCTGTTGGAGACTTTCCCAGGGATCGCTGGAGCAAAACATGCCGGAAACACGTCGGTATCGGCTTAATATTCCTGGTTAATTTGCTGTAGTCGCGGCGTCGAACGCGAGTCATACCTGCTGAATCCTTGCCACTGAATCATACGCCATCCAAAGATTTCTAATTCAGCGTGTAACCTTCTCACGGCTGCGCACTCCTCGCCGCGCTCTCCTCCTTGATAGTGATGATGTAGTGGTCGCCGTCGTCGAGCTTGACCCTGATACGCAAGTCGCCGGTATATTCCCTGCGGACGTACAGGTCTGCCAGCATCCGGCTCTTAACGATGTTGAGCGCAGCTCCGAGGATCGCCTCTAGCCGCTCAAGATACTTAGAATGGATTGCCATCCGTGTGCCTCATCACAGATTCTGGTGTCCCAAAGATGCAGCGGCAGCAGGAGTCCTCTCCCGCCGACCACTTCCAACACGCCTCAACACCCCGCCCCCTCCTGTCCCGGGCCCAACCGGTAGTACCGGACCCGATTTAGAACATGCCTCGCGCTGTCATTGGCGCGCGGTCGCTGATGCGTTGGTGTTGTTCTCTCCGGCGTGCGTGGAGGGCTGGAACGGAACTTTCAACATGGGAAGTCGTTCTGTTCGTATCCGAAAGGAACGAGGGGGGATTCAATGTCATCTCGATCAGAACGGTACCTCGCAAACGCGGAGAAATGCCAACAGTGCGCCGATGCGGCATACACTTCTGGAACTAAAAACCTGTTCGGAGAGCTGGCAAGCCAATGGCGGCGTCTAGCCGAACAGGCCGACGGGACAGATGAAATAGCGGTGCCCCTATTGGAGAAAATCCGCGACCACCCCGCCTCCATTACTTCTTCGGCAGAGAACAACTTGCATGCCCAACCCGAGGGTCGGCACTCCGCCGTCTTGGAGACATCGGTGATGGTGTGCAAAAACTTTCCGGCCAAGGCCGGTTCGGCAGCGAGGGAATCGAGACCGGCCGCATCGACGTCGACGCCCGCAATCTTGTCGCCGGCACCGGCGAGCGCGCGCGCCATCACACGTCCCATGCCGCTTGCGGCTCCGGTCACGACGGCCACGCGGCCCGCAAGCAACTCGTCTTCTGTCATGACGCGTGCCTCCCGGAGGACTGTAATGGCAAGGAAGGGACCCCCGGACGCGATGCAGCGTGCTAAGCTCCGTCAAGAATAGGCGTGCGCCGCGTGGGCCGTCATCTCATGCGCTCCGTTATGTCCCACCTCCGATTCGGAACGCTGGGTGCGATAGCAGTCGAGCACGAAAAGCCGAATGGTCGATGACAGATTACCGTGTTGTCGTTGGGAATCGATTTCAGCGACCAACTCCGACAAATTCTTCTGCCGCTTGCCCGCTATCTCCTTTAGACCCTCCCAGAATGCATCTTCGAGACTCACGCTGGTCTTGTGGCCAGCGACCACGACTGAACGCTTGACGACTGGAGATTTCATAGAAGCTACTCCCCTACTTGTAGGAAATTCGTAACATCCAAATAGAAAATTCGTGCCCTATTAGGGCGTCTAAAAAGAATTCTGG
>VAZQ01000220.1 GCA_005883115.1 Alphaproteobacteria bacterium
AAAGTGATCCTCTAGCCACATGCTCCGTCCTCCTGAGAGCGTCGAGAAATGATAGCGCAAGAATGAGTCCGGCTTCGCGCGTCGCAAGCTTTCAAGCTGCCAAGCAAGCGATGGCTCGGGAGTTCTTGCATCGTTACTGGACCTAGCCCCTTTGGGCCTCAACACCATCCCCGGCAAGGGCTTTCTCGATCTGCTTGACGGGAATTTAGAGGCAAGCGCAGAGTGGCCTACGGTCGTTGACCCAATCGCCCGAGGCCGTGATCCACTCACCGGCGGCAATGGCTGCGGCGTGCCCAACGTCCCGATGGCCGCGCACTTTGGCACGCAGAACGCAGAAACCATTCTCGGCGTTGTGGTAAGTTACTCGCTCGACGAGGCCCGCCAGCACCTCGCGGTCGGATGGTTTGGGCTCTATCTTCATGAACCCCGTTACTCGGTTAGGGCGTGTCACATCAGCAAGTACTGTACGGGCGGTTTCACGTCTAAACCGCTAGCAGCATCAATTGCTTCTGAGCAAATTCCCTGCTCGAAAAGAGCAGGGAATTTTTGCAACGGATGCAGTGAACCCCTGGGCTTGAACAGGGATTTATGTCGGGGATTTACCAGTCTGATGGGCGTGTTGATCCTCGAACTCGATGGGACTCACGATAGCCGCGAACGCATCGTCGAGCTGTTTCAGGCGGCGGCGTTGGCGCCTGCGCACCGGAAGGGTTTCGCGGTGACCGGCACGACGCGCTGGCACAATGCTTTTCGCCCACTTCGCGCGGCGCCGCCGGATACGGGATCGTCCGACGATCAGCCGACATCGCGTCTCGCCTCGGCAAGGAGCGACGCAAGCGCCTCGGTCGAGGCCGCCGCAGCCTCGACCTGGGCCGCCGCCTTCGGCGGGGCGATGGCGCGGTGACGCCAGACGCCGAAACCCAGCGCCACCAGCACCGCAATGGCGGCCGCGGCCGACACTCTGGTGTCGGGATGAAACATCGTCACGAACGAGACCAGCGCCAGCAGTACGCGCAGCGGGATGTCGATGCCCGGCTTCTCGTGAAACCGCCCGAACATCGCGAATGTGATGCCGCACGTGCTGACGAGGACCAGCAGCGTGTCCGCGACCTGCTGCCAGCCGGGGTTCACCACCATGTTCGAGCGGGTGAAGATCGCGAACGTCATCAAGGTGATCGGCATGCAGATCTTCAGCGCCTCGTACATCGTCTTCAGGAAGGACGCATTCGCGATGCGCGCCCAGTCGCTGGCGGCGACGAGCCAGGCGCGCCTGCTGCTTGGACCTGCCAACGTCGTCAGGATCGACCCTACGCTGGTGGGTCCGCCGATCGAGCTCGACGATTACCGGCGCGCGATGGACGAATTGCTGCCGGCCGTCTTGGCGTCGGTTGCTGCCCATCGTGACCGCGTCGAAGAAATCTTTCTGAAGATCAAAGCGGAGCGCTTCGTGCCGGTGCCGTGGACCGAATGATCCGATGCGGTTCAACCCCGTGCTCTGTTTCGTCAACCAGAATCACCGCTGTTTTCGCCGCGGGTTTTCGCTGGAATCCAGCGATTAACGGCCGAGCGGAACCGACGCCCAAGGCGCGCGAGCATGCGCCTTCGCTGGATAGGCACTGCTCGGACTTATTGGTCGTGAACTCAATCAGCTCGGACAACACCTTGTCCACATATTGCTTGCATTCGCGGGCAACAGGCAAGGCGACGTAGCGGCTGGCCCAGCGCTTCATCAACGCCACGGTCCTGGAGCTGAGCCATGATCACTGGTTTGGCGACCAGGATGCCCGTCACAATAATAATGCCATTGTTTGGCGAATCGAATCGTGACAGCCTGATTCGTCCGCGCGCGCCATGGAAAATGCGGCCTTGGTGGTGGCGCGGAAGGGACGGAGGCCAATCCCGCCCTGAATCTGCGGATCTGCCCGATGGTGCGCGCGGCTCCCCGGCCTCGCCGCCAAACGAGGGCGTGTGCCCTGGCACAAGCCCGGGCCAGGTCACACCACCAGGCCGTCGGCCAAAGAGCTGAGCCGTCCTCACACCGCAGGGGCATCAACATGTCCGCGAAACGTGCGACCTGGAATTCGAATCGCATCGAGCTGATGACGTGCTGCTTTCATGCCGGGCTGTCATGCAGCCAGATAGCCGGCGAGATCGGCGTGACCCGCAACGCCGTCATCGGCAAGCTGCACCGCCTGGGCCTGACGCGGCCGAGCGACATAACCGCCGCGCAAGTCGAGCAACGGCGCGCTGCCAGGCATGCGCGGGCGAGGCCTCAGAGAAACTGGCGCCCGAAGTGCTCGCGCCTGAGCATGGCCGCCCAGCACGAGATGCTTAAGGCGGCGTTCCCTGAACCACAGACGCCAGCCGAGGATATCCCGATCCTCAATGGGCGCGGCTGCACGCTGCTCGAGCTCGGCCAGCGGCAATGCCGCTGGCCGATCAGCAGCCCGGGCGCCACGGACTTCTGCTTCTGCGGCAACGAACCGGTCAAAGGACTGTCCTATTGCCCGGGGCACGCGCGCATCGCGTATCGGCAGCCAGGGCGGCGGCGCAGCAGCGTAAGCTGCAAGGCAAGCGGCCTATTGACCACACCAGTGGATCCACCACCAGCTGGGACGTGACCGCGCGCAGCTCTCATCCCCGCGCCTTGCTGCACTCGTCAAGCAACTCGAACGCAGGAAGGAATAGACCGCGCGGGGCGTCACCGACCCGCCCTTTCCATTTAATCGGGCGATCCTAACTTGAAGGGGGTTAGAGCATGCAGCAATTCGCGGCCGTTCGGACGAGGGAGATTTACCGCAGTTCCAACGGGGATCGGTGGTTGCTCGCCCGCGATCCTGAAACCGGTAGTCTCCACTCAGGTTGACAGGTCGCGGACATTGAGATCTGAGCCTTTCTCATCGCCGCTGGCAACGGACCAGAGAAGCAAGAAGTCCTGCGCCTGATTGGAACCCTGGTCTAGAAGTCCGAGGACCCGCGTCGCCCGAAGTTTCAGTGAATTCCAAACATTCGACTACTTCCTGGGGGAGACTCCAAACACGTTGTTTCCTAGCAACCTCGACCGTAGGGAGGGAACATGCTTGGAATCGGCAGTGGATCTTTTGATCCCGAGACCCTCGTAATCCTGGAAACCGCCTTTGATGAAGCGTGGATAACTCTCAAAACTAACGGCAGCGGTAATATCAGGCCCGACGAACTCGCGCGACGAATCTGCCATCTCGCGATGGAAGGAGAGCGTGACCCCGTGCGTCTGCATGACCGGGCGCTTGGGGAGTTGGTCCCGGCAGCGACTTGGCGCGAGTTAGGCTAAGGCAGGCGCTGAGCGTGCCGCAGGCTTAAGCTTCTTTCATTACGCGCGAACTCCGCAGCGTCGTCGAGAGTGCGCGCAGTAACATCGCCCGCCAGACGCATGAGGAGCTCTAACCATTCCGTGTGGCGCAACTTTCTGGGTGCGGTGCTGGAACCGCGAAACTGGAACGTTGAAGACGAAGTTGTCGAGTATCTTCATCACTACAGGCACGATTTGCCGCCCGAGGTCTCGATTGAACTCGAGCGTCACCGTCCGAATCCATAAACGCGGACCGAAACAATGACCTCCTAAAACTGCGGGACCCTTCGGTCCTCCTCGACGGCTTGGCGGTCGCCAACTTCTCCCTTCCGATGAACCGATTCGGCGCTGCTCCATTTACTGCCAAGCAGGCGCTCACCGATCCAATGCGATTCCAATGCGATTTAACTTACACAATGAGGAAGGCGGCCGAGATGGCGGATAAAGAGTTTGAGGCAGCTACGACCGTACGAGTGCGCTGCCCGGGTCAGACCCGCGCTCCCTTACGCCACAATGGAAACGCTCACTGCCCATCCGCGGCGGCCTCGTGAAGTTCGCTGCCGCGCATGAGCCGCCGCGCAATATCGGCGGTCTGCAGCCCCGCACGCTCGCTCGGTGAATGGGCGGCAAGATAGCCGGCGACGGCGATTAGAATGTGCCAGCCCTCGCTTAAGTGCAGCCCGCGCGTGCGTGCCCCCACATCAAACTTAAGTCGGCTTGATTTTTTACGGCCCATCGCCTCTCGTCGGGAAGCTGGGCCACGCACGGCCGTGAGCAGGCGGAGCCATCATCTACAATGACAAAGGCTAGAAAACGCAAGCGCGTCCACCGCGTTGTGCGTGGAAAACCCAAGCCCGGTCACATCGTCGCCCATAACCGGCGACGCCGCAAAGGTGAAATCCTCTGCCACAATCACGTCCTCCACACCGCGGCCACCGCCGACGCGGTGCATGGCTTCCACTGGTTTACAGTGTGGGCGCCAGCAGGATGGGACCCAGGAAGGGAGGAATGGCAAGTCTGCCCGTGCGGCTGGCGTCCCGAGTTAGGGACGCACTATGCCAAGGCCGGGCATGTGCAATGGTGGCGC
>VAZQ01000221.1 GCA_005883115.1 Alphaproteobacteria bacterium
AACTGTTGTGTGAGCTAGTTCACGGGGATGCCCCAGATTTTGTTGAAGTAGGCGAAGCAGGCATCGCCATGGATGATGCTATGCGGCGTCAGCGTCGTGTTCAACTCGTTGGGTGACGTACTTGGTTTGATGTGCTGCAAGTGCAGCTCTAAGAATGGGCAGGTGCTTGTAGGCTTTCAATCGACGGAAGCCTTTGGCTGCCTCCATCATGCCGGCGGCGGTCCAGCGCAACGCCATCGCGGCGTTTCGCCATCGCTTCACGTTGCGACAGACGCGGCGCACGGTCCCCATCATGTTCTCAATTGAGTTGGTGCAGGCGAGCGAACGCCTGAGCTTTACAGGCAAGCCGAGGCGGTTGACGGTCAGCATCTCGTCGAGTCCTTCGAGGATGCTGGCAGCGACACCGGGCGCCTCCTGATCAAGGCGGCGGGCGAGATTGCGCAACAGCCGCTCGGCTTTATCGGCATCGTCGAGCTCCCAAGCCTGCCGCAGCACCCGGCGTACCGATGCATGCAGCGGCTTGGGCAGCCGCTCGATCACGTTGCGGGCTTTATGAAGCTGGCAGCGCTGGATCGGCGTGTGGGCGCCGAAGGTGCGACGGATGACTTTGCTCAGCGCCTTGGCGCCGTCGATGATGAACAGCCGGCAGACCTTGGGATCAAGCCCGCGCTCGATCAGATTGTCGATGAGCGCCTGCACGACGGCGGCGTTCTCGGTTGCTCCTTCGATTAGGCCGAGCGGATGCTTATGGCCGTCTGCATCAATGCCGAGGGCGGCGACCAGCACGAGGTCATTGCCGATGTGCAGCCCGTCGATCTGGATGACCAGGAGGTCCAGTTTGGACAGGTCAGACGTCATCCACTCGGCCAGCCGTTCAGCCGACAGTGCCACGAACCGCCGCGAGGCCGCTGACTTCGAGGTGCCGTCCCCGGCAATGACCGGCAGATCGCCCTCGGGCAGCCGCACCGCACGCCTGAGCTTGCGCGTCGACACGTTGATCAGCATCAGGTTCATGGCCCAGCGGCCAAGCCAGTCTTCCGCCTGTGCCGCCCTCCAGGTCGGCAGCGCAACTTCATGGCCGTCGTAACTGCGCACCCGCGGGCGATGCACAGCAACCTTGCCACCATGGAAACCGATCTTTCCCTTGGTCCTGCCCCAGCGGTGGCCGACGCGGCCTCCGCCACGATTATGCGGCGCGCCGGCGAGTTGCTGCGCGTCCTCGCAAAGCATTTGTTCCATGGCTCCGATCCCGGCCGTCAGACAGAAGCGCTCAAAGGAGCTGTCCACATCTTGCCAAGCCATCTCGAGGCTGGGCACGAGCGCGAGCGATGAAGGCGTGGTAATAGTCGTCATGGCGTTGCTCTCCTTTGCGGATTCGACACCCCGAGCCTAACGGCTCAAGGTGGGCAACGCCTCCTTCCCTAATTCAACAGCGGCCGGGGCAATCCCTGACAGATGAGCGAGCGATTTATGAGGCGTCTATCCATTCTAGTCCTGGTTTTGCTGGCCGCATTTGACGCGCCGGAAAATCTTGGGAATCCGATGAACCCGTTGACATGGACCATCGGGCCGATCATCAACGGCCAGAATTATTCGCAGCCCCCCTGTGTGTACCAAAAATCAGATTCTGCAATATTGGTGATGAAGTCCGCCGAGGACAGGTTGTGATGTGATGGCGCCGAGGCGCTGAATGGCGCGATGGAACGGGGCGTCCTTGTCCAGAGATCGATGGGTCCTCGACTCATTATAGTAGGCAGCATAGGCGCCTACGATCCGGCGCAGGTGCGCTTCACCGAACACGATGATGTGGTCCAAGCACTCCCGGCGGATCGTGCCAATGAGTCTCTCAACGTAAGCGTTTTGCCAGGGTGATCGCGGGGCGATCGGCCGATCGCGAATGCCCATAGCGCACAGACGCCGCACGAAGACCGATCCATACGACCCGTCCCGGTCCCTGATGAGGTATTCAGGCGCATGGTCCCATGGGAACGCCTCGGTAATCTGACGCGAGATCCACTCCGCGGTCGGATTTGATGTCACACCAAACGACATCCAAAACCGTCGTCCGTGGCGTAGGATGACAAGACAATAGAGAATCTGGAAGGCGACCGTTGGCAGCACAAAGAGGTCGACCGCCGCGATACCGTCGGCATGGTTGCTGAGAAACGTCCGCCAGCCCTGAGACGGTGGCCCAAAGCGGCGGCACATATACCGAGCGACCGTCGACTGGGCGACCTCGAAGCCAAGCTTGAGCAGCTCACCATGAATGCGTGGTGCGCCCCAGAGTCGGTTTGCGCAGCTCATCTCGCCAATGAGCGTGCGCAGCTCAATCGAGACCTTCGGTCTGCCAACACGGTTGCGCGACCGCCAGCGCCAATACGCCCGAAAGCCGGCACGGTGCCAGCGAACTCCGGCCTGACAATCGCAATCGCACCAAGCACGGAGGGAAACCAGCGATAAAGCCAAACAAACAGAAAACGATCGGTATTGTTGAAGTGCGGTCGTTTCGACGCCCGTCGGCGAAGCACATTGATCTGTTGCCGTAGAACCAGGATTTCTGCTTCCAGCTTTGCTTTTGACCTGAAGAGCGAAGCTAGGACGCCCAGAATCAGCTTGAACAGATCGATCATCAGGCCGCGAGCTTATCCCGTCTATCTCCTCCGTCTATGCTGAATCGAATTTTCGGTACACACAACCGCCAAATTGCGTGCTGCACGAACCGCGGGAAGACTTTTGGAAAACGCGGGTTGAACTGGCTAGCATCAATTCGCTCGGCGACAGTCTGGATAATGTCGGGGGCGAGGCGAACAGGGTCAGGACGAAGCAGATCAGCGCGATCATCCCGCTGACGTTTAGGCGATTCGGTCAGGCAATCAGTATGGATAAGGTTTTCGGTACACACACGAGGATTACTCCGGCTTCAACACTGGTTCGGTGAAGCTTCAGCTGGTGGGCCACTGTGATCCTCCTAATTGGACCTCGTTCCCCGTCGTAGATCCGATTCGATCAGGAGTTTCGACCCACGCCCCAAGCGCATGCGGTAGACCTGAAGGTTCTCAAGCACACGTTGTACGTAGTTGCGGGTCTCGGAAAACGGAATTCGCTCGACCCAGTCGATCGGGTCAATTTTGGGGTCGCGGGGGTCGCCGTACTTGGCGATCCAGTCTTTGACCCGCCCACGTCCGGCATTGTAGCCGACGAAAGAAAGGATGTAGGAGCCGCGACAATACTTGATGAGGTCGCCGAGTGCAGCTGCTCCTAGTTGCACATTATAAGTCTGGTCGTCTAGAAGGCGCTTCTCATCGTAGGCTACACGAAATTTTGTCGCGACCGAGCGGGCGGCATCGGGCGTCACCTGCATTAACCCTACGGCACCTGCGCTTGAAATAGCGCGCTGATTGAAGCTGCTCTCCTGACGGGCGATGGCATAGACGATCCCCGGCTCAACCTCAGGCCCGATCGCGCGATAGTCCGGGATCCCGACGGAGGGGAATGCGAAGTGCTCGAGCGGAAGCCCGCGGCCGAGCGCCGCCTTACCGAGCAACACCATGCCGCGCGCGTCATTGTGACGGGCGGCGACTTCGCCGACCGCTGCGAGCATCGCCATGTCCATGGACCGTTCGCCAAGCTCGGCGACGCCGCCAGCAATGAGGTCGCGCTCGCCAATGGCGTAGAGGATCTCGATCGCGCGCACGACGTCCAGTCGCGCCGTGGCGAGGTCGGGCGGCGACCGCATCACAATGTCCTTGAGCCCGAGCCGCGCTCGTGCGAGCTGGCCGTAATAGGCGGTCGAGTAGCGAGCCGCCGTCTCGTAATGCGCACGAGCGTCGTTGGTCTTGCCGAGATGCTCCGCCGCGCGGCCCTGCCAATAGGAGGCGCGTGCGAGCGTGATCGGATTGCTGGTGCCTTGGCCGACCTTGGCGAAGTGTGCAAGCGCGGTGCTGGCATCATTCAGGAATCGCAGAGCAATCCAGCCGGAGGTGAACTGGTGCTCAACTCGATAGTTCTCCCGGCTCGGCACGGCGGCGGCGCTCGCGACGCGATACGCGGTCTTGGCGTCGCCGAGGTCCAACAGCGTTCGGGAGACAAATCGCCGCTCGATCCACCACTGGTCAGCGTCGAGCGCCTGCGTCGGATTGCTGGGAACTGACAGTATCAGCTCGGCGGCTTCTGCCGCCTTCTCCTCGCGACGGAGCCACTGGGCGCGGCTGAAGATATAGCCGATGTCGCCGCGCGCTTCCGCCGGCACCCCGTCCAGCTGCGCCTTCGCGTCGGCCGCTTTTTTGATGACCGCGACACGGGCCTTGGCGATAACAGGCGCGTTGCCGCCGGCGCGATTGGCCGAGCGCACGGCCCCGTCGACGTCTCCCGCATAGAGCTGCATGTCCATGCGCG
>VAZQ01000222.1 GCA_005883115.1 Alphaproteobacteria bacterium
GGGCTCCATCAGCAAGCGCGGCGATGGGTATCTGAGGATGCTACTGGTACACGGCGCGCGAGCCGTTCTCTACTCGGCCAACGCCGCTCAACGTGCGGGTCGGCCGCTGGATGCCTTAAGGGAGTGGGGCCTGCGGGTGAGCTCGCGCAGCGGTCACAATAAGGCTGCCGTTGCGGTGGCCAACAAGCTCGCCCGGATCATCTGGGCGAGCTGGTACCGGCAGCGGGACTTCGAGTTCCGTCCGCCGTCACCCGCGACACACTGAGAAGCGAGCCTGCCACAAGGTGCGTGAAGGTTGATCGTGTTCATGGGAAAGCTGGTCAGACCGGCGCAGTGTCAAGCCGATATCCCGCACGGCTCATAAGAAGCCCCGCCGTTTGAATGGCTCACTGCGCGCGGATTCCATGATGGCTCGGAAGGTCAAGCCTTCCATTTGAGAAGCCGGATGTATGACTGCAACTGACCCACTGACCCATTAGACCCGGTCTGCTTCGGAGCAAACGGAACCGAGCAAAAAGAGAAGGAGAAAGAACCTGCAACGTATGGAAATGGGCCAATTGACCATGTATGCGGGATAGCCTGGCGGCGGCTCTTGTCAGACGATTGGCGACATGGCTGGCAACCCTTGTGTCCAATGTCGCGTCACTCCTTCGACGAAGACTCGGTTGCGCGCGATCGCTCAAGAGCATCAACTCACCGAATCGGCCCTGCTCAAAAAGCTGGTGGAGACTGCGCTGCTTCAGACGGCCGGGATGACCACCTTCGCGGTGTCCAAGCCCATCGAACCGGTCTCACGGGGCGCGCGGCTCTACGTCCGACTGCGTACGGAAGACCACGTGCTGTTGCGGGAGAGGGCGAGCGGTCGGGCAATGGCCGCGGCTACCTACGCATCGTTCCTGCTGCGCGCTCACCTGCGGGCGGTCGTGCCGATGCCCGACCGGGAGCTGGCCGAACTCAAGCGGTCGGTGGCCGAGCTTGGGGCGATTGGACGCAACCTGAACCAGATCGCTAGAGTCGCTAATCAGACCGGCCGGGTGAATGGTCCGACCGGCCAGGATCTTCGGGCCTTGTTGCGCGCCTGTGAGGCACTGCGCGATCAGGTGAAGGGATTGATCCGGGCGAACGGCGCTTCCTGGGAGAGCGGGTATGCCCAAGCGCGTCGTTGACCTTCGGGAGCAACGCGCCCTCCTGGATATCGCGTCCTACGGCCGGCGGGGACCGGGGCATCGGCCGCTGACCAGGGCGGAGGTCGAACACGTCTCCCGAACCGCCCGACGCGTCCCGGAAGTGATGATTAAGGTCTCCGGTGGCGCACGGAGTCTGCGAGGCGTGCGGGCCCACCTCGATTACATCGGTCGAGAGGGAGAGGGCGTCGTTGAAACCGATGACGGTGCGCAGCTTCACGAGAAGGGGTTCGAGAAAGCGCTCGTGAAGGACTGGGACTTGGACCTGGACGAGCACCGCCGCCATACGCAGCAGGCGGTCGCGGTGGCGCGCAAGCCGCCGAAGCTGGTGCACAACCTGGTGTTCTCGATGCCCAAGGGCACGCCGCCCGACAACGTGCACGCGGCCGTCCGGAAGTTCGCCACGCAGAAGTTCGCTCTGCAACACCGCTATGCGATGGCACTCCACACCGACCAGGGGCACCCGCACGTGCATGTCGTGGTCAAAGCGGTCAGCGAGCAGGGCGAGCGGCTGAATATCCGGAAGGCCACCCTTCGGGAATGGCGGCAGGACTTCGCGCGGTATTTGCGCGACCTGGGTGTCGAAGCCAATGCGACCGAGCGGGCGGTTCGAGGGGAGGTCAGGCCGCAGAAGGCGACGGGTATTCATCGCGCGATGATGCGGGGTGCCTCGACCCTCTGGCGTGACCGCGCGCAGTCCGTTGCGCGGGAGCTCGCGAGCGGCGGGCTCAGACCAGAGCTGGGGAGCGAACGCCTAGTCGACACTCGAAGGGACGTCGTTCGGGGGTGGAATGCGATGGCACAGCTTCTGGATGAACAAGGACACCGGGAACTCGCCACGGTCGTTCGGAGATTCGTGGACCGGATGCCGCCGCCGTCGACAGAGAAGCAGTGGATCGCCGGTGAGCTAAAAGCTCGCGTGGCACGTGCCCGGGGAAATGAGCGGGGGCCCAGTCGCTAGTTGTTGTCGGGTGATAGGTGGACAGATTTCGCAGAGGCCGGTCAAAGAGCCATCTTTCCAAACAATCAGATTCAGTCACTTTCGAGAGCTCCACCGCCAGGTTGGTGAGCTGGAGCTGCAGATCAAAGCATGGCACCGCGAGAGCACGGAAAGTCAACGGCTTGAGGCGATTCCAGGCGTCGGGCCAATCACGGCGAGTGCGCTGGTCGTCAGTATTGGAGATGCAAAGACGTTCAAGAATGGCCGACAGCTGGCGGCGTGGTTAGGTTTAGTACCGCGCCAGAATTCCTCAGGCGGCAAAGAGCGTCTGCTCGGGATCAGCAAACGCGGCGACACGTATCTGCGAACGCTGCTCATACACGGGGCGCCGACCTACGCCAACCTCTTCGAAGGCGACGACGCAACCGGAGAAGGGAATCTGTGCTCTCAAACCAGCATCGATTGCTGGGCGAAGATACCCGCCATCGCGCCCTGCGATGATGCCAGGGTGACCGAGGGCAAGAAGGGCGTGGCGAGGTCGCCGGCGGCGTAGATGCCGGGCATGCTAGTTTGGCGGCGCTCGTCGACCTTGAGGGCGATGCCGACGGGCGTATCCACCGTGGCGAGGCCCAGTGATTCATGCAGGCTTGCGGACGGCTTGTTGCGCGGATGGGCGAACAGGATGTCGACCGCGATATTGCGGCGGGTATCGAGATTGACGGTGGTGATATGGCCCTTGTGATGGGCGATCTCGACGATCCGGCCATCGACGACAGGTATGTTGCGGCGCGCCAGATCGGCCTGGATATCGGGCGGAATGTCATGACCATCGGCGAAGACAGTCAACTTGTCAGTCCAATCGTGGAACAGCCTGACAGACTGGTGCGACTGCGGGCCGGACCAGACGAGGCCCCAATGCTGGCCGGCGACTTCAAAGCCGTCGCAATAGGGGCAGGGCACGATGGACGTGCCCCAGCTTTCGGCAAAGCCCGGAACATCAGGCATCTGGTCGGCGACGCCATAGCTCAGGATCAGGCGGCGCGCCCCAAGGCTTTCGCCATCGCCAGTGAGGACGGAGAAATGGTCGATGGCGCCGGAGACGCTGTCGGCCCGGGCACTGACCAGCCTGATCGTGGGATAACGCGCCAGCTGCTGCCGCGCCTCGGCTAGGATGTCCAGCGGTGGCTTGTGATCGTGGCCGAGCAGGCCATGCGAGTGGCCGGCGAAGCGATTGCGCGGCAGGCCGGTATCGAGAACGGTGACCTTGCGGCGGGCACGGCCGAGCTGCAGGGCACCGGCGAGACCGGCAAAGCTGCCGCCGATGATGATGACGTCATCCATGGTGATAAGCTCCGTGTTGTGGATGGAGGGGGTTGGGCTGGGCCTGGCGCGAAATATCGTCCAGCGATACGCGCTCGAGACGGGCAGCGAGCAGGGCTTCGGCATCGACGAGAAAGTCGCCCATCACTGTTTTGGCCGGCCGGACAATGCCGCATTCGATATCGCCGGGCGGCCCGGGGAAACTTGATTTGGAGGACAGGTTGAAATCCACCCGTTGGCTTGCACGCTCCCGGTCGGACCGGCTGGCGGATTTGCGTTTCAGTACGGACATGGTGGTTGTCATTGGAGCGCCCCCTTTCGTCGCGCGACGCCGACCGACGCGGTGTACGCATCGCCGCGATCAGTTGCGGCACCCATGATGCGAGAGAACACGGCTTGGTGTAGCCAGCGAGGCGTTGCCCTGGTAAACATCACGGTGGCCTTGTTCGCCCAGCCGGGCACGACGCTGATGCGCCTGGCCTGCAACGCGCGGATCCCGGCTCGCACCACGGGTGCCGGCTGCATCATCAAGAGCTTCAACGCGGGCGTGATCTTCTGCTGCGCTGCTGTGGCGAATCCGGTGTCCGACATGCCCGGGCACAGCACCGTCACCGTGACGCCGTCGCGTTTGAGTTCGCGATGAAGAGCTTCACCAAGACGCAAGACGTACGCTTTGGCGGCCGCGTAGACCGCGAACTTCTCGACGCCCAGATAGGCCAGCAGACTGGCGACGAGCAGAATTTTGCCGCGCTTCCGCGTCCGCATGTCCTGCGCAAAGACATGGGTGACGGCGGTCAGGCTCGCGACGTCCAGTTGCACCATCGACAGCACCGCATCGAGCGGAGCATCCGCAAACGGACCTTGCAGTCCATGGCCGGCGTTGTTGATCAGGATGTCGATCTCAATTCCCCGCGCACAGAGCCGCTGATGCAATTGGATGACGGCCGCAATGTCGCAAAGATCGACTTGCTCAACAACGACCTCGATGTGGA
>VAZQ01000712.1 GCA_005883115.1 Alphaproteobacteria bacterium
CAGCTGCGTTGTCAGCGTATTCGCGATGCAAAATTCGACCACGCATGGCGCCGATTACGTGGTGCTCACGATGTTTATCGGAATCGTTTTTGCTTTCTGTGTGGCGGTAGTGAATTGGGCTTGCGACAAGATGTTCAAATTTCGTTTCTTGTCGCGCCTTGCCCAACAGGTCACCTTCGTAATGGTGCCGCCGCTATTCCTGATATTTCTGGTGCTTGGGACGATTTTCATCGGGCTTGCGACCCCGACGGAAGGGGGCGCCATGGGCGCGAGCGGTGCCCTCATCCTTGCGCTCATCAAGCGACGGCTAAGCTGGGATCTGACGCGCCAGGCCGCGGAGGTCACGGCCAAGCTGTCCGCCTTCGTTGTGTTCATCCTGATCGGCGCGCGCGTCTTCTCGCTGACCTTCTACGGCGTCGATGGACACAGATGGGTGGAGGACCTTCTGGTCTCGCTGCCCGGCGGGGTCGTCGGCTTTCTGGTCTTCGTCAATGTCTTTGTTTTTTTTCTCGCGTTCTTCCTCGATTTCTTCGAGATCGCTCATTCCGCTGATCGGTCCGGTCGCGGAGAAGCTCGGGATCGACCTGATCTGGTTCGGCGTGCTCCTCGGCGTCAACATGCAGACGTCGTTCATGCACCCGCCGTTCGGATTCGCGCTGTTTTATCTGCGTTCGGTCGCACCACGGGAGTCATATATCGACCGCGTTTCAGCCAAGCGCATGCCGCCGGTGACCACCGGAGAAATTTATTGGGGGGCAGTGCCGTTCGTGCTGATTCAATGCCTCGCGGTGGCGCTGGTGATCGGGTTCCCGGCGCTGGTCATGCATTACAAAGGGGCGGCAGGGCAGATCGATCCGTCGAAGATTCAGATCGAAATCCCGCAGCTCGACATGCCGCCGCCGCCGCTCGATTTCGGACCCCCGGCCAGGCCGTAATAGCATCGGCAAGCGGAACTCGCCGCCTGCCATCGGTTCTTACGTGCGCGTGCGCATCCGGATCATGAAGCTGTCGAACGAGAGTTCAGCGACCTGGAGCCACAGCAGCGAATCTCCGCGGAACGCCAAGACGCTGTCGTATAGCTTCTTGAAGAGCGGACGTTCGCAGCCTTGTAGCACGCTTCCATGACGTCCTGAGGGAACGCACGCAGCTGCACGCCTTGCGCCAACAACCGTTTCAGCGCGGGCGGATTGCTGTAGTCGTACCTGCCGAGGACCCACTCCCAGGCATCGCCAGATGCGGTGAGGATCGCCGACTGGTAGCTTTTTGGCAGTTCATTCCACTTGGGGAGGTTGATGAGGTTATGGGCCTGCCCGCAGCCTTCCCACCAACCAGGATAGTAGTAGTACTTCGCGACCTTGTAGAAGCCGAGTTTCTCGTCATCGTAAGGCCCGACCCATTCGCAGGCGTCGAGGGTACCTTTCTCGAGCGCCGGATAGATGTCGCCACCGGCGAGCTGCTGGGGCACAGCACCCAGTTTCGCGAGAATGGTGCCAGCAAATCCACCGATGCGCATCTTAAGGCCTTTCAGATCATCGACGGACTTGATCTCCTTGCGGAACCAGCCACCCATCTGAGCCCCGGTATTGGCCGCTGCCACGCCAATGCAGTTGAAATTCTTCAACAGCTCATTCAGGAGGTCGGCCCCGCCGCCGAAACGAATCCAGGCGTTCATTTGGCGGGCATCCAATCCGAACGGGAGCGCGGTGCCGAAGGTGAAGGCCGGGTCCTTGCCCCAGTAGTAGTAGAGCGCGGTATTGCCCATCTCCACGGTGCCGTTCTGAACGGCGTCGAGCACCTGCAGCCCCGGCACGAGTTCGCCCGCAGCAAAGACTTGAATCTGGAACTTGTTATCGGTGATCTCGGCGATGCGCCTGGCGAAGTATTCGCATCCGCCAAAGAGCGTATCGAGGGACTTCGGCCAACTCGCAGCCAGTCGCCATTTCACTTCGGGCATCGACTGGGCGATGGCCGGCGCCGCGACCGCAGATGCCGTCACCCCGACGCCCGCTGTCTTGAGAAATTCCCGTCGTTTCATGTTTTCCTCCCTGTCGGCTCGTTGGCATCGAGTTTTCAACGTCGAGCACCGACATCTCTCGGCGCTCGGCTGTCCGCCACACGCATCAAGGGCGCCGCATAGGGAAACGATGCTGTAGGTAAGCGGGCGAACGGCAGACTATACTGCGATCCGCCGCTGTTGTCGCGCAGCTATTGAAATCCCACTACGCTGCGCAGACGAGCGTTTGTGCGCCGCGACGCAATCACGTTCGGGTCCGGTTGCGCACCAGATAATTGTCGTACGTCAACTCGGCAACCTGCCACCACAGATATTCGTCATTGCGGAAGGCGAGCAGCGCTTCCCAGACTTTCTTGAAGTCGGCATTGGTTTTCGAAACTTCTGCATAGACGTCGAGCGCGGCGCGGAGTGAGGCATCCATCACTGGCTGCGGAAAGGGCCGCAGCTGCGCG
>VAZQ01000223.1 GCA_005883115.1 Alphaproteobacteria bacterium
CCGAATAATCCGCCCGGGGGGCGCACATTCGCCGCTCGCTCGAGCCTGCGATGAGAGCGCGTAAGGCTGTCTGCCTGGCACTGGTCATCGCGTGTTGGAATCCCACAGCATCGTTCGCCGACTGCGCCCGCGAGAGCGCGACACTCGCGGACGAGCAATCGGAGCTACCTCGCTTCGATGTCGCCTCGCCGGCCGACCGGCCGCCGTATTGCATCACGCTCGAAACCCTGATGGCGTTTGCCGCCCGGGTGAAGGCGCACGTCGCGCGCTGCCCGAGCTCGAATTACGCGTCAGCCCTCGCCGATTGGGACAAGATGCAGACCGCCTACGCGAGACTCTTCAATCGCTACCGGTGCAAGCGGACGCGATAATCCCTGCGGCGGTCGCGGCCAGACTCGCCTCTGCGGGAAGCGCCGGCCGCCATCAAACGCAGAGAGCATCCAACGTGAGGTTAATCCCGCCCCGCCGCGGGTTGGCCGACCGTTGTTAGCGAGGTTGTGGATTTCGGCGGCGGGATTCCGGCGACCTCGGGCTCGAAGAGCGCGTCGGCGGTCGTGAGCTTCATGCGGCGGAGTTCGTCGGTGGACAGCCGATACAACGGCTCCCAGGGTGGTACCCGCAACGCAGTCTCCAGCAACTCGCCGCTGCCGCCCATTTCGATCGTGTATTGCACGAGGCGGCCGATGTCGCGTTGCACGATGTTGAGCTCCTCGGCCGAATAGTTCGATTCCAGCGCCTGCTTGCGCTTCTTGCCGAGCCAGATTTGATGCACGAGCACGTGCGCCTCCGGCGGAACGTAGCGGCGCGCGCCGGCGAGCAGCAGGAAGGCGCACATCGATTCACAATTGCCGGCGGCCGACAAGATAGCGCGACGATCGTTGCCGGCCGGCGGCAGCGGCGTCGTCTTGCCGATCGTAGTCACCATCCCGAGATTTCGAATGGCGCGGCCGAGCGCGAGCGTCCCCAACACCGAACCGCCGTCGGAATCCAGCACCAGGACTGCTCCGCGTACATTGGGATCTTTGGCAAAGGTCTCGAAATCGCGTGGCGTGTCGGCGGTGATGTAACCCACCGCAGAAATCCAAACGCGGCAGTTGGCTCCGCATGCCTGGGCAGGTCCCTCGCGCCTCCATTCGAAGCGCATCGGAGCGCTGGCGCTGTCTTCCTGGGGTGTAGGTGGGGCAGAGAATGCGTGGACGATGCCACAAGCAAGCGCGAATGCGCTGCAAAAGAAGCGGAGCATGCTGACCCTCATCAATGGCGCTTCGCGCGATGCTTCTTGAGCGACATCGGTCGAAGACGCCCAGTGCCCTGAGTTTGCCAGCCTGTTTTAGAGGCGACGGAGATTCGGGTCTAGCCCTAAAACCGGCTCGCAGTGCCCAATCGCGCCGCAGACCGCATGATCTCCCGCGCGGGCCCTATTATCTTACGGGGTACAAAGATCGTACGGGGGTACAAAGATAGGGGCGTGAGGCTGTTCATGGAACTTCAATGAGCCGGCAAGCCCGTCTGAGCGTCTTTCTGAGCTATTTTGGCATCGGCCCCCACTTTCTCGCGCGGGGACTCATAAAGACCTACCGTTATTCGTTCTCTTCCCTGACCGGATTTGATTGCCGGCATCTGCCGACCTGCTCTCATTACGCCGACGAGGCCATCGGGCGCTTCGGCCTGTGGGCGGGCGGGTGGATGACGCTGGCGCGGCTTTCACGTTGTCATCCGTTTGGGAGCTCCGGGCTCGATTTCGTGCCGTCCTCGCTGCCGGATCGCGCGCGCTGGTATCTACCCTGGCGCTACGGCCGCTGGCGCGGCACCAACGCCGGCCCCGAGCTTGAGCCGTCCGATTGAGACCGACGCTCTCTTTCCTGCCAAGCAGCCCTCTGCATTGCACGGCTTATATGCATCGTATAAGCGTGACCTGCTTTGCCGCCTCGCCCGGCGTGGCGGCGTCGACCCGGCCCGACGTGGAGAGCGTCCGGCCACGCTTACCTGCATTCGTAGGCAGCGAGTGAGCAACAGGAGCCAACGATGGTCGCGCTGACCTTCCCTGATGGCGCGCGGCGCGAATATCCGAAGGGATCCACCGGTCTCGACATTGCCAAGAAAATCTCGCCGTCGCTCGCCAAGCGCACCGTCGCGATGGCGCTCGACGGCGTGCTCGCGGATTTGAGCGACCCAATAGAGCGCGACGGCAAAATCGAATTCCTCACCCGGGAGGATCCGCGCGCGCTGGAGCTGATCCGGCACGACGCCGCGCACGTGCTCGCCGAAGCCGTGCAGACGCTGTGGCCGGGCACCCAGGTCACCATCGGTCCGGTGATCGAGAACGGCTTCTACTACGACTTCTTCCGCAACCAGCCGTTCACGCCCGAGGATTTCGAGGCCATTGAAAAGAAAATGCGCGAGATCATCGCGCGCGACAAAGCCTTCACAAAAGAGGTTTGGCCGCGCGAAGAGGCCAAACGTGTGTTCCGGGACAAGGGCGAGCTGTTCAAAGTGGAGCTCATCGACGCCATCCCCGAAGATCAGGAGATCAAGATCTACAAGCAGGGCGACTGGTTTGACCTCTGCCGCGGGCCACACATGAACTCGACCGGCAAGGTCGGAAACGCTTTCAAACTGATGAAGGTCGCGGGTGCCTATTGGCGCGGAGACTCCAACCGCGAAATGCTTAGCCGCATCTACGGCACCGCCTTCGCCAAGCAAGAAGAGCTCGACGCGTACCTCAAGCAAATCGAAGAGGCGGAAAAGCGCGATCATCGCCGGCTCGGCCGCGAGATGGACCTGTTTCATTTCCAGGAAGAGGCGCCGGGCTCGGTGTTCTGGCACCCGAAGGGCTGGACGCTTTATCAGATCCTCGAAGGCTATATCCGCCGCCGCCAGGCCGCTGCCGGCTACGTCGAAGTCAACTCGCCGCAGCTCATGGATTCCTCGCTGTGGGTCGCTTCCGGCCACATGGCGACCTTCCGCGACAACATGTTCCTGACCCAGCCGCGCGAAGACGACGAGCGCACCTTCATCGTCAAGCCTATGAACTGCCCGGGTCACATTCAAATCTTCAAAAACGGCCTGAAGTCTTACCGCGATCTACCCTTCAAGCTTGCCGAGTTCGGCAAGGTGCACCGGTTCGAACCCTCGGGCGCGCTGCACGGGCTCATGCGCGTGCGCGCGTTCACGCAGGACGATGCGCATGTCTTCATCACGGAAGGCCAGATTGCAGCCGAAGCGCTTGCCATGAACAACCTGATCCTCTCGATCTACCAAGACTTCGGTTTTGCCGATGTCACGATCAAATTCTCCGATCGCCCCGACAAGCGCATCGGCGAGGACGCGGTGTGGGACCGATCGGAGGCTGCACTCATGCGGGCGCTGAAGACCTCCGGCCGGGCGTGGACGCTCAACAAGGGCGAAGGCGCCTTCTACGGGCCCAAGCTCGAGTACGTGTTGCGTGATGCCATCGGCCGCGATTGGCAGTGCGGCACGGTGCAAGTCGATCTCAACATGCCCGGCCGCCTCGGGGCGTTCTATATCGACGAGCACTCAAACAAAGTGACGCCGGTGATGCTCCACCGTGCCATGTTTGGCTCGCTCGAGCGCTTCATCGGCATTCTCATCGAGCACCACGGCGGGCATCTGCCGCTGTGGTTGTCGCCGCTGCAGGGGGTTGTTGCCACCATCACCGACGATGCCGATGCTTATGCGCGCGAGGTCATCGACGCCGCGCTTCAACTGGGGCTGCGCGTTGAAGGCGACCTCCGCAACGAGAAGATCAACTACAAGGTGCGCGAGCACTCGCTCGCCAAGGTGCCGGCGCTGCTTGTCGTGGGCCGCAAGGAGGCAGCCGACCGGACAGTCTCGATCCGCCGCCTCGGTAAGGATGGCCAGAGCGTGCTGGCGCTCGACGCTCTCCTGCGCAGCCTCCTCGAGGAGGCGGTGCCGCCGGATATGCGAAGGATGAATCAGGCGGCATGACCGGTTCTGCGTCGGCCGCTGACCGACTTCAACAATTCCGAGCGCGCCGGACTCGCTGCTGCGATCGCGAGGCGCGGCGACGGCTACAGTCCCACCGCAACAGCGGCCGATCCGGTGGAGCCGGCTGCATGAAACCCTCGAGCGGCGATGGCGTGAAGCGGTAGCGCTCGCGGCCGGGCTGATCGCCTGGTGCGACGAGTGGTGCCGCGTTGC
>VAZQ01000224.1 GCA_005883115.1 Alphaproteobacteria bacterium
CCATGCGAGAAAAAACATCTTCGGCTATCGCATGATGGTGTGGGCGATCGTCGTCATCGGTGCCCTCAGCTTCGTCGTATGGGCGCACCACATGTATGTTAGCGGCATGAACCCGTATTTCGGGTTCTTCTTCGCCGCCACCACGCTCGTCATCGCCATCCCAACGGCCATCAAGGTCTACAACTGGGTGCTCACTTTGTGGCGCGGCGACATTCACCTCACGACCCCGATGCTGTTCTCCCTCTCCTTCATCGTCACGTTTGTGAACGGGGGAATGACGGGGCTGTTCCTCGGCAACCCAGTCGTGGATGTTCCGCTGTCCGACACCATGTTCGTCGTCGCCCACTTTCACATGGTGATGGGCATGGCGCCCATTTTCGTGATTTTCGGTGCGATCTACCACTGGTACCCGAAGGTCACCGGGCGAATGATGAACGATATGCTCGGCAAGTTTCACTTCTGGGTCACGTTCCTCGGGGCCTATGCGATCTACTTCCCCATGCACTATCTGGGCCTGCTGGGTGTGCCGCGCCGGTATTTCGAGATGGGCGATATGGCTTTCGTTCCGCAGTCGGCCACGACGCTGAATGGCTTCATCACCACGGCGGCATTGATCGTGGGCTTCGCCCAGATGGTGTTCCTGTTCAACCTGATCTGGAGCCTGTTCAAGGGCAAGCCGGCCGGCAGCAATCCCTGGAGGGCCACCACGCTGGAGTGGCAAACACCCGAAACCCCGCCGGGGCATGGCAACTGGGGCAAGGAGCTGCCTGTGGTCTATCGTTGGGCTTACGATTACAGCGTGCCAGGCGCCAAGGAGGATTTCATACCGCAAAACCAGCCGGCAGTACCACGAACAGCTTAGGGAACCCCGGGCGGTGAGCATCACGATACTATTCGTCCTGGCTCCGATCGGCGCCATCATCGCATGGTGGCTATCGCAGCAGAGGTTGACGGCCAAGCCCTGGCTGGAAGTCGGCGCGATCGACGACTTCCCGGGCACGGGCGCATCATCCTTGCCTGCCGCGACGATCGGATTGGGCGTGTTTCTCGCCGTCGTCAGCTCGTTGTTTGCGCTCTTCGTCAGCGCCTATTTCATGCGAATGCAGGTGGCGGACTGGGCGCAAATGCCCGCGCCGAAGGTGCTGTGGTTCAACACGGGCGTGCTGATCTTGAGCAGTGTCGCGCTGCAATACGCGCAGGTTGCGGCACGCAGGGGACGGATGGAAGGCGTCGGAGACGGCCTGATTGTGGGAGGCCTGTTCGCCTTCACATTCCTGGTCGGGCAGCTCTTTGCGTGGCAACAGCTCAACGCCGCCGGCTACTTCTTGGCGACCAACCCAGCCAATGCCTTCTTCTATCTGCTCACCGGGCTGCACGGGCTGCATCTGCTGGGCGGCCTGGTGGCCTTGGTCCTGACGATTGACAAAGTGTGGCGAGGCTTTGCGCTGGCCCAGGTGCGCTTAAGCGTAAAGTTGTGCGCCATCTACTGGCACTATCTGCTCTTGCTCTGGCTTGTTCTATTCACTCTGCTGACGCCGTGGGTGGGCGAGTTCGCCGTCATCTGTCGCCAGTTGCTGAGCTGAGGAGGACTAAGAGCATGACAGACACAGTGCTGGCAGATACGGGTGCAGCCGCCACGCGGCCTTCAGGCTGGCGAGGCATCGCTGCCGACTGGTCCTCGGACCAGCGAGCGTTCAAGAATGTCTCCTGGGGGAAGGCCATGATGTGGATCTTCCTCCTGAGCGATACCTTCATCTTCAGCTGTTTTCTGCTGTCCTACATGACGGTGCGGATGTCGACGACCGTACCTTGGCCCAACCCCAGTGAAGTCTTCGCTTTGACGATCGGCGGCACGACCATCCCCCTCATCTTGATCGCCATCATGACCTTCATCTTGATCAGCAGCAGCGGGACGATGGCGATGGCCGTCAATTTCGGCTACCGCCACGATCGCGTGAAAAGCGCGGCGTTGATGTTGGTGACCGCGGCATTTGGCGCCACGTTCGTCGGAATGCAGGGTTTCGAGTGGACCAAGCTGATCATGGAAGGGGTGCGGCCTTGGGGCAACCCGTGGGGCGCGGACCAGTTTGGTTCCAGCTTTTTCATGATCACGGGCTTCCACGGCACCCATGTGACGATCGGAGTGATCTTCCTGATCATCATTTCGCGAAAAGTGTTGCGTGGAGACTTCGACCGCGAAGCGCGAGGCTTTTTCACCAGCCGGAAGGGACACTACGAGATCGTCGAAATCATGGGTCTGTACTGGCACTTCGTCGATCTGGTGTGGGTGTTCATCTTTGCCCTTTTCTACCTTTGGTGAAGTGACCATGGCACAGGCAGCAGTCGCACACGTCGAAGGACAACAACACCCGATTAAGCTTTATCTCGTGGTTTGGGGATGGCTGTTTGTCCTGAGCACTGGCTCTTATCTCGTCGACTACTTCGGTCTCCATGGACACCTCAGATGGTCTCTCATTCTCCTGTTCATGATTTTGAAGGCAGGCTTGATTGTTGCGGTCTTCATGCATATGGCCTGGGAGCGGCTGGCCCTGATGTATGCCATTCTGGTCCCGCCAGTGCTGGTGTTGGTGTTTGTGGGCATCATGGTGTTCGAATCGAACTACACGCTTTTCACTCGGATCATATTTTTTGGGGCGGGGCCCTAGACACAAAGTCGATCGCGGCCTCAGAAGATCAGGCTAAATCCAGCGTCGGTGTCGATGCAACTCTGCCGCCGGCTCAAGCTGTCAAAGTTGTTTGAGCTGCCGCCACCCGCAATATGGTTCGCGCCCCTTCACGTAACGCTTCAGCGGTGTCGGCTCGCGGCGCTTCGAGACGCATGGTTCACGCCCGCACAAGGTGCCCGGCTCGGGCTTTATTAATTTCGAGAGAGTGTCAGAGTCAAAGCCAAGAGAACGGGTCAAGCAGAATAAGGATCACGCAGAATGATGAAGAGAGTTTCGATTGCGATTGTCGCGCTCGCGTCCTCGGCGGGAGCGGCCGTTGCTGGAGATATCGCCGCGGGAGAAAAGACGTTCAAGAAATGTATCCCCTGCCATAACATAGGCGAAAACGCCAAACCCTCGATCGGCCCAATCCAAAACGGCTTGAAAGGACGCAAGTCAGGCACGGTGCCAGGCTACAATTACTCGGATGCGAACAAAAATTCCGGGATCGTCTGGGACGAAGCGACCTTCAAGGAATACATCAAAGATCCCAAGGCGAAGATTCCGGGCACCAAAATGGTGTTTCCGGGGATTAAGGACGAGAAGGAGGCCGAAGATTTGTGGGGCTTCCTCGAGCAGTTCGGACCGGACGGCAAGAAGATGAAATGAGCAATTCAGCTTTCGTTGCTCAAAAATCCGTTTGCAGACGGAGCTGGCCGACTCTTTTAGTCTTCAAGCACTACCGTAAATGAGGGGTTCGATCTTTGATGTAGGTGGCATGCTCATGGACCGGAAAACATATTTTCTGGTGGCCGGGATAATCTTCACCTTGGTGGCGCTGTTTCATCTGCTGCGAGTTTTTGAGGACTGGCCAGTCATGATCGCGGACTGGTCAGCGCCAAAATGGGTTAGCTGGATTGCCCTCATGGTCGCAGGTGGCCTAGCTATTTTCGGGTGTCGGTTCACGGCGAACGATGAAGACTGAAAACTCATCCACCTCGAGAACCGCCGGGTGGATATCGCCGGGGTCGCGGTTCACCCGGACGAGCCGTGGATGCAGCAAATCGCCCGGAACGTGACCATGGAGGGATGCGGTGCCCTTCGGGACTGCCGCTATCTCCTGTATGATCGCGACACGAAGTACATTCGCTCTGAACGGGGTTCGCGAACCAGATACTATCGGTCCCATCGAACTGCTATACAGCTCTCGGGCCTCTACCGTCATGCCGGTCTCCTACTTTGGTTGGCGGTAAACCGTACCAATAGGAGGCGAGGATGCTAGTCATCTGGCTCGGTGCGCTATTAGTTCTAGGCGGGCTGCTATTCATGCTGGCTCAGCCCATCTGGCGAGGGCGGCTCAGCGAAGCGAGACGACGAAGACCTTCGGCAGTACCAAGTGACACTCTGGAGCCTCGTAGCCCTGGTGCCGGGTTTGGACTGAAAGAGAATTGGCCTGGCCTCGTATTTATGGTGCTCGGTGGCATTCTCTTACTAGTGGGGGCATTCTCTTTACCAAGTGCGCCCATCGAGCCCATCGCGCCGCCGACCCCGCATTGAGGAATCCGACCAGAGGCGCCGCCTGCTGCGCGCGAACAGCAAGCGGCCACGCGACTGCGGCGCCGCCGAGCGCTGCAATAAGCTCCCGCCGTCTCATGTGAGCTATCAAACCTGCGCCGGTTAGAGGACCGCATCGCATCCTACTCAAATCGGCAAATCGTGGTCAGGGCGTCTGTGACTTACTTCGCAGTGCGCCGAGAGACTTTGCGTCCGCTTTCGGGGCAATCCGGAAATGGTGCGGCAAAGGGCCTCGATGGTCATCGGGCGCCCTTGCGAACGGCTAACAGGTTGTTCGGTCGCTCCGGTACCCGCTGACTGATCCTCGCCAATTCAATATCCTACAACCGACCCTGGCTGGCGGGGACGGATGCAATTCGATCAATTGAAACGTCGCGAGTTCATCACGTTGCTGGGCGGCGCGGCGGCGGCGTGGCCGCTCGCCGCACGCAGCGGTTCGACACCACCGAGCACAATCTCCGCAGTACCTCAGTAAGCAGACCTCTGGCGGCACGATTGACGAGGCTCTTGCATGCCAGGAGCGGAGGTGCTTCGTCAGCAGCGGCGAAGGTGTTTCCTATCCCTGCATTTTCTTTTCAAGGATCTGAATCAGTACCAGGAGTGACACTGGCCAAACAGCGACCCAAATTCCCAACCGCTCTGCGTGAGCCTCTTGCAAAGCCGCTCTTAAAGCAGGATCGTTAATCCTGGCAAGGACTGGCCTTATAATTTCAATCTCTGACCCAAAGTACCATACCAGCCATGCGAACGGGACTGAAATGAGTCCTAACCAAAACAAGACTTGAGGTAACATTTTCATTTTTTCCTCCTTTGGACGTGCTGCAGAGTCTAGTCATTCAGCGCGAGTGCCTTTGAACGGAGGCTCCCGTACTAGACCATCTTTCAGGGCCTCTCGCCATCGACCTCGACGATTCCAATCGTCTCCGCCAGCGGCGATGAGCCGATCAAGTACGGCCTCGTCGACGCATATTGGCAGGTTGGCGCCTACACCGGCCGGATTCTCCACGGCGCGAAGCCCGCAGATTTGCCCGTCATACAGCCGACGAGGTTCGAGCTGGTCATCAACCTCAAGACCGCCAGGACGCTCGGCCTCGATGTGCCGCCGACCCCTACTCGCCCGCGCCGACGAGGTGATCGAATGAAGGGTGGCCGATGTCCAAGTTTGGCATATTGTGTTGCAGAACGATTTTGCACATCCGAGCGCGCAAGATTGATTCAAGATAGGGATCAAGGCGCAAGGTTGATTCAAGAATCTATTCGCCCCGATTCGATCGTTGCGTATTTTGATTCTAGAGCTTCTCCACGGTGACTTTTGCAACACAATCGGCACTTCTCGGACCTCGGGAAATGTCCGACTTGAGTCCGCAAAGTATGCCAAAGCGGACATTGATCAGGTCGCTGTCACCACTCGCGATTTTATGAGTACACGCCCTAGTAGCCCTGCGGCCCGAACACCTCGATCCCGAGCCGGCGTTCGAGCGCGCGGCCGAACCGGTATTTCATCTCCGGACCCTCGTAGGTCATCGGCGGCGTGCGCAGGAAGCCTTTTTCCGGATCGACGCGCAGCACGGTGAGCGAGGGTCCCTCCTCGGCCGTGATTGCGGGAATTTGCCGCTCGAGCTCGTCCAGCGCCTCGATCGTGCGCGCACGCGGAAATCCCGCGGCGCGCGCGATGGCGGCGTAGTCAGTGCGTCCGCCGTTCACCATCGGCAGGCCGCCGACGGTCTGGTACACGCCGTTGTCCACCACGAAATGCTTGAGATTGCGCGCCGCCTGGGACGCTTCCGTGAGCAGGCAGCCGAGATTCATGCACAACGAGCCGTCTGCATTGATCAGCCAGACCGGCACGTGCGGAAGCGACAGCGCAAGCCCGAGCGCAAAGCTCGCAGCAAAGCCCATGGCGCCGTGCATGTAGAAGCTGTCTTCGCTTTTGGTCGCAGCCCACCATTCATTGGCCGCCATTCCGAGCGCGCAGACCGCGACCGCCCCGCCGCGCTGTCGCGCAAGAACGTCGATGGCCTCTCGTGCCCTCACGATGCGCCCTCCCCTTTGACCAGGCGCCGTGTCAGAAACAGCACGAACGGCCGCTTCTGCATTCGGCAAGTCTCGAACGCATCCGGGATCGAGGCGACGTCGTCCGCCCGGTCGATGATGTGATAGGGAAAGTCGTAGGCCTGCAGCAACGGAATGGTGCGCCGGCCCTGGACCTCCTGATAGATGCGGTGATCATCGATCGAGCCGCGCTGGCTCACGATCAGGAACACCGGAATCTGGTGGCGCAGATTGAGCGTGGCGAGCTCGCCGGTGCAGGTGAGGAGCCCCGTCGCGCCCATTAGCGCCACTGCGCGCACGCCGCCGAAGAACGCGCCGCTGCAGATCGCAACCGCTTCCGCTTCGCGCGCGACCCGCACGTGGCGGATGTGATTATCGGCGGCGATGCGCTCGATTAGCGGAGCAACCCAATCATCGGGCAGCGAGGCGGCAAGTGTGATGCCGCATCGGGTCAGCTGCTCGTGAATTCGCTCGGCCACATCCATCGCCATAAATCCAGTACTCAACCGATCGCCTGCTTCAGGGCGCGGCTGCGATCACTTCGACCTCGACCAAAAATTCAGGCCGGGAAAATCCAGAGACAATCATCAGCGTCGAGGCCGGCGGCGGATCGGCGATGTAGAGATCGCGCACGCTCATGTAGCCCTTGAGGTGCTCGCGCCCGA
>VAZQ01000225.1:0-4616 GCA_005883115.1 Alphaproteobacteria bacterium
TCAGGCCGGAGCTGCGGTTTTCTTGGCCAAACGCCAGAGCTGAAATCCCTCGGCCTCGATTGCTCCCTCGATCGCATCGCGAGAGAAATTATGCGGAGGAGCCTTTTCCGGACCGATGGCGCCGGTGGCGGTCCACGGACCATGTTGCTGTGGAAGTCTGCTGCCCGCGAGGTCGCCAGCGAAGGCTTGCAAACCTTTCCTCGTCTCCGACTTGAAAATGTAAATTCGCATGGCTCAATCCTTTTCGCGGTTGACGATGGGATGCAAACATGCCGCCGGCCCAACGACCCGCCAAGCGCGGGCGGTGCGGGTCATTCGCTCAACTCTCCCGGATGTTTGCTGTGCGCCAGAACAACGGCTGCCACGCCGAAGCAAACGGCCGCAGCCACCGCCAAGCCAAACAACATTGTCAACACGTCCCGCTCCTCGGATCACAGGCGGGAGCGCGATCGGTCTCTCTGCCACCGGCGCCTGCGCTGTTGCGTGTTGTGGCCGGTGGTGGCTGAGGCTGCGCCTTATTCGTGAGGCTGTCCAGGGGACGTTCGGGCTTTGTCGGCCACATTGGGCAGTTGAACCCATTGCAAGAACCACGTAGAATCCCCATATTCGAGTTCGAGCTTGGCCTTGTTTTTCGCGCACCTTCGGGGTGCCTTCCAAAGAGGCAACGCTGACTTCGGATAAGCGGTCGCGCGATGATCGTGCGGCCGCGATCAGGTTCGTGCTAAAGGAGGCCATGATGGCTACCGGTACCGTGAAATGGTTCAACCCGACGAAAGGCTATGGATTCATTCAACCCCAGGACGGCGGCAGAGACGTATTCGTCCATATCTCCGCGGTCGAGCGTGCCGGCTTGAGCTCGCTCAACGAGGGTCAAGTGATCGAGTACGAGGTGGTCAGCAACCGCGGCAAGCAATCGGCGGAGAATATCAAGACGCGTTGACCGCGCCAGCTTCATCAGCAACTTGACGGCGCGGCACGCAGCGCCAGATTGGAAACATTTTGCAAGTCATCGTTCGCGACAACAATGTCGATCAAGCTCTCAGGGTCCTCAAAAAGAAGCTGCAACGCGAAGGCGTTTTTCGTGAGATGAAGCGCCGCAAGGCCTATGAAAAACCATCGGAGCGCAAGACCCGCGAGAAGGCAGAAGCCGTCCGACGCGCGCGCAAGGCGGCCAGGAAATTGGCCCAGCGCGAAGGTTTGATCCCTATGCCCAAACGGCGGGAGCCTACGCCGCGCCGCGCGCCGCCCAGGCCGTTCTGAGTTTGTTGCGAAAGTCCTTCTTTGCGCGTGATGCGCAACGACGCCGCGCGCGCGGTGCGCACCCTCTTTTACAAGCGGGCAGGGCGTGCGCGCCCTGTGCCACATCCTTCGTCGCCTGCGGCAGCGTTTTGATGTCGCACTGAATCAAGGAGATCATCAGATGGCAACGACAATACGACCTGGGACCAAGACCATAAGCATGGTCCCGGCCCCGGAGGAAACCGTCCCGGAGCCGGTCACGCAGCGCAAGCAGGCGGACAGCGGCCGATTTCGCCTGCAAGTGGATCGGCAAACGAAAGCCTCCTATGTGACCTATGAAGCTGCGGAAAAGGTGGGACTGGGAATCAAGAAAGAGCATCCCACCGTTCAGGTCGCGGTGTATGACAGCGTCGAGAGCTTCAGCAAGATTATCGAATTGCCGTAAATCAGTTCACGCGGCGCCATCCCGTCATCACCGGTTTCGCCGCCGCTTCGAGCCGGGCGGTTAATTCCGTTTCGTCATGCCTGAGCTTGATCCGGGCATCCACCAAAAAAAACAAAAAAACACTTCATCGAACGCGATGGATTACCCGTGAAACCTCGGCAATGACAGCCGATGGTTCAGTGGCAGACGCCAATATTACACACTGACTTTCGCCTTCGCGGCGGCGGAAAGCGGCGGGTGCGGCTGACCGGTCGCGCCGAGCGGCAGCGCGGTATCGGCGTGGAAGGCGCGGCCGAGCGAGGCGAGCATGGCGTCTTCGCCGGCGCGGGCAATCAGCATCATGCCGAACGGCGTGCCGTCGGCGCGCAGCGACGCCGGCACTGCGAGCGCGCAAAGGTCGAGCAGGTTGACGAAATTGGTGTAGGTGCCGAGCCGTCGATTGAGCGCGATCGGATCGGCGCGCGCTTCCTCGATGGTGTGAACCGTCGGCACCGTCGGCAGCGCCATGGCCTCGATCGCGCGGAAGGTTTGATCGCGCACGCGGCGCAGTTCCTCGAGCCGGTAGAGCGCAGCAAAAGTGTCGGCGGCGCTCCACTTCGCGCCGGACAGCAGGATCTGCCGCACCGCCGGATGCAGCTCGTGCGGCGCCTTTTCGATCACCGTGCGCGCGGCGAGGATGCGCTCGGCGACCCACGGTCCCTCGTAGAGCATGCGCGCCGCCTCGAAGAACGGCTCCATGTCGAAGGGAACGATTTTTGCGCCGAGGCGCGCCAAGCGTGCGAGCGCCTCCTCGTAGGCGGCGGCCGAGGCGTCGTCGCCGAAGAAAAGCCGCTGCTGCGGCATCGGTACGCCGAGCCGCACGCCGCTCGACATGGCTGCAACCGCGCCGAGCGGGTGTTCGCGGGAATACGGATCGGCGCCATCGGGGCCGGCGATGGCGGCGAGCGCGGCAAATGCGTCGTCGACGGTGAGCGCGTGCACGGAGACGCAATCGAGCGTGCGGCAGGCCGGAACGACGCCGGCGTTCGAGACGAGCCCGAGGCTCGACTTGAGCCCTACGGTGTTGCTCAACGCCGCCGGCACCCGGCCCGAGCCCGCGGTATCGGTACCGAGCGCGAGCGGCACAAGCCCCGCGGCGACCGCCAGCGCCGAACCCGCGCTCGAGCCGCCCGGGATCAGCGAGCGATCGAACAGGTTGCGCGCAATGCCGTAGGGCGTGCGCACGCCCTCGAGCCCGGTGGCAAATTGATCGAGGTTGGTCTTGCCGATGACGATCGCGCCCGCGCGCTTGAGCCGCGCGACGCAGGTCGCGTCTTTATCCGGCACATAGGCGAAGGCGGGGCAGGCGGCGGTGGTCGGCATCCCGGCGACGTCGATATTGTCCTTGATAGCCACGGGGACCCCGTACAGCGCGCGATCGGCGCTGCGCGCAGCGGCAAGCGCCTTCGCCTCGGCGATCGCGTCCGCCTCTTCGCGCAGCGTGATGAAAATCGCGGGATCGCCATGCGCGCGGATGCGCGCGTAAGCGCGCGCCACCGTCGCCTCGATGCTTGCCCCCGCGCGATGCGCCGGCACAATCGCCGCTACCGTCTCGCCCGCCACGCTCCGCGCTCTCCCTGCTGTCAGCTGCGTCATTGTAGCCCGTGCCATTGTAGCAACGACCATGCCACCCGACGCATATCGTCCCCCGGGCTTGATCATGGCTTGACCCGGGGGTCCATCCTTCTTCGAAAAAAGCTTTTTCGCAAAAGAGAATGGATTGTCGGGTCAAGGCCCGGCAATGACGGGGTTGGGGGCAGAAGGCGCCTCACACCACGGGCTGCGCGGCGATGGGGGCGGGCAGCCAATCAGGGGAAAGGCCGAGGTCGGAAACAATCACCTGCGCGGCGTTGTAGGCGGGAAGCCCAGTGATGTTGCCGCCGGGATGGCTGCTGGCGCCGCAGAGGTAAAGCCCCGGCAGATGCGTGCGGTAATTTCCCGCGCCCGCAAATGGCCGGTGATAGCCGACCTGGTCATTGGCAAAGGCGCCGACAAGAAGATCGCCCTCGCGCATGTTGGGAAGCTCGCGCTCGGTGTCGCGCGGCGTGCGCGCAAATGAATCGATAACTGCATCGGCGAGATTGGGCGCGTAGCCTTGCCATAGCTGCAGCATCGCACGAGCGTGCTCCTGGCGCAGGTTGTCCCAATTCGCCGCATCGCCATTGACGCGATAGGGAAGTTTTTCCCACATGAACGCGGTGTGCTGGCCCGGCGGCGCCTGGGTTGGATCGAACAGCGTCGGGCAAGCGCCCCACATCACGGTTGGCGGAATGGTGCCGGCCTCGTGGTGGCGCACGATCTCGCCGAAGGTGTCGGCGTGGTCGAGGCCGAGAATCACTATGAAGGCGCGGTCAAGCTCGGGATGCGCGGCGCTCGCGCGATAGCGCGGCGGCTCGGCGAGGTTGAGGTGCACGGCAAACAGCGGCGCCAGCAGGTTGTAACGGAAGGCCCGCGCGCGCTCGCGGATTTCGCGCGGCAGAAAGCGCTCGTCGATGAGATCGAGAAAGGTCTGATGCGGGTTGAGCGACGAGGCGACGAGATGCTTGGCGTTTCGCCATCGCGCGTTTCGATGCCGGCGGCGCGGCCGCCCTCGACCAGGATGCGTTTGGGCTCCGTGGCAAGTCTGATCTCGCCGCCCGTCTCGCGCACGGCGGCCGCGAGCGCGCGCGCCAGCCCCGCCGAGCCCCCGCGCGCCATCTGCGCCTTGGCTGGGCTCGCGAGCAGCGCGGCGATGTGGTGGCCAAAGCCTTTGAGCCGCAGGTCGACCTCGCGCAGCCCGTTGAAGAAGAGGAGGCCCGCTTGGATGGTCGGATGTTCGAACTCCCGTTCGACGAATTCAAGCGGCGAGAGCGCGCTCACCTGGAGCAGCCGCCTTCCGGCATTGGTGCGCGAA
>VAZQ01000225.1:4642-5878 GCA_005883115.1 Alphaproteobacteria bacterium
CACGATGGGAATGAACTCGTCGTGCCAGCGGCGCAGCGTGGCGGCGTCGCGGGGACTGAAGGCGGCGAACGAGGCGATGGTTTTCTCGATATCCGTCCACCATTCGAGCGCGCGGCCGTCCGCCGTGATGAGCGCGACGTTGAGCTCGGGCTCGATCAGCTGCGCGCCGTGGCGCTCGAGCGAAAGATCCGCATACCACGGCATGGCGGTGATCGCGCGCAAGAAGAAGGCATGAGTGTTGTGCAAGAACCCGCGCTGCCGCGGATCTTCCACCGTGCTCAACCCGCCGCCCGCCACTGCGCGCCGCTCGATCGCGACCGTCTTCATCCCGGCTTTGCCGAGATAGGCCTGCATGATGAGCCCGTTATGGCCCGCACCGAGAATAACCGCGTCGTAGGTGGTCATGCGCGGCCCTCCGCCCTCATGCTTCGCGACGCGCACTTCGTGCGCTCCCTAGCATGAGGCCGAGCGAGTTTGTCACCGCGGCACAAGCCATCACACCACCGTCTGATGGCGCTCGATGCAGACGCGCAGAACCTCGTCGGGATCGCGCTTCCACCAGTTGTTGGCGGAGAGAATTTCCACCTCGCAGTGGCCGCGGTAGCCGGCGCGCTCGACCATGGCGCGGATGGCGCGCAGATCGATCACGCCATCGCCCATCATGCCGCGATCGAGAAGGAGATCGGTGGTCGGAATAAGCCAGTCGTTGACGTGGTAGGCAAGAATTTTTTCCCCGGCGCGCGCGATCTCTTGAGCGAGATCGGGGTCCCACCACACGTGATAGGTGTCGACCACGACGCCCGCGCCCTCGCCCAGCTCGTCGCAGAGGTCGTTCGCCTGCGCCAGCGTATTCACGCAGGCGCGATCCGCCGCGTACATCGGATGCAGCGGCTCGATCCCAAGCGGCACGCGCGCTTGCCGCGCGTAGGGAAGGAGCGCATGCAGCGCCTCGCGCACTTGCATGCGCGCGCCGGCGATATCGCGCGAATTTTTGGGCAAGCCGCCGACCACAAGCACGAGGCATTGCGCGCCGATCGCGGCCGCTTCATCGATTGCGCGGCGGTTGTCATCGAGCGCGGCGCGCCGGCCTGCCTGGTCGGCGGCGGGGAACATGCCGCCGCGGCAAAGCCCCGTCACGGTCATGCCGTGGTCGCGGATCAGTTTTGCCGCGCGCTCCACGCCGCAGGCTTGTACAATGTCGCGCCAGGGTGAGATCGCGGAAATGCCGACACGCGC
>VAZQ01000226.1:0-4599 GCA_005883115.1 Alphaproteobacteria bacterium
GCTAGTCTCGCCGGCTTGTTTCCGGGAGCGCCCACAATCGCGCTTGTATGGATGGCTATTCGATGAATACACATCGTCGCCGTCCGCGCTCCAACGCGATTTGCCGCATCGGCGTTCGGTCAATTGGACGCATGTGGCCAGGCGTTTGGGATGGACTACATTCGAGCGCGTCGCGTTCGTGGACCCGGCTGCTTGCCCCTGGATTCAAAGTTCCGCAACTGCTGAACCATGAGGTGCGCGCTCTAAAGCCGGACGTCTGGTGGATTCCTTCGGGACGACCATGGCGCTCTGCGCGCCATGCCAGAAATGCTATCGCTCATAGCCGCTGAGAAGTAGGCGCATCGTCGCATCGGGTAGTGGTTGCAAATCGGTATCGCTTCTGCCGCTCAAGTCACGGTACTGTGGCTCTCCCCCGCATCCGTGCTCATGAACCGTAAGGTTGGGCGTGCCTCCGGGCACTTCCACGATCGTCACGTGCGTATGACGACTACCGTTCGTTGTGCCGCCGAACGCGACGGCGCGGTCGCCGATGACACCCGACGTCAACCGAATCTCTCTGCGGCTTGCGTTAAACACGATTGCGAAGGACACTCGATCAACCGAAATGTTCTCACGACCGTGTTCGAATGCAGTAACGCCAGGCGCAGGATCGAACTCGACGATCGCTCCTTTACCTTCCGAAACCATCGACACATCAATCGCGGACGCAGCAATTGTCGGATGCGCGAGCAGCGTGTCAGCGACTGCACCGACGGATACATCAAGTCCACATGCGGCGCGCCGCAGCCGTGCATTGAGAGTGAGTGGCTCGCCTTTAAATGCCTCTCCGATGAAGGGAAGCACCGCCGCCCGAAGCTCCAGCAGAAAAACGCGTCGCTCCTTTGCCACGACTGCAGTCCAATCACACGATTCGGCACTGGCTAGCGAGATCGGTACATGGTTATGACTCTCAGCCTTCAACACCGCCCTGTGCGTAAACCCATGCTGCGAGACCAAGAACAGTTTGTCGGTCGATAAACTCTGATGCTTGCCATGCATCTCCTCCACCCAGCCCACGTCAGCCGGTCGCGCTCCGGCGGTACATTCAAAGCCAAGAATTAGACTGTAAGGTCCGACGTAGGCCTCGACGACGACATCCACTTCCCGGCGCTCGCCGGAGATGCGATCTCTCAGGAATGTCGACTCCGTGACTGTCGCATTTGGGTGGAGGGTGCGCTGGAGTGCCAAAACAACGCTCTGGAAAGGATTTGTCCGCTTCGGCATGCAATGACGTACCTCAAAAGACCCAGGAAGCTGGTGGAGCGAAAGAATCAACCCTCATTGCCAATCATGAAATCCTTCAATCGTCTGGCAATTCTAAAGCCGGCCCCGGTCAGCGAATAGAGAATGCCGGCCTCTCTACGTACCAATCGTTTCGCCACCAACTCCTCGAGCGCATCCACGTACGTTGCGGCAAATGCCGGATCATTTTCGTCTAGAAAGTTTCGCGCGCCGATCGCGACCCAAGGGCCGGCCTGCTCCGAGTCCAAAACGTGAATACTTCCTTTGTCCGCGCAAGCGATGAGCAATTCCGACGCTGCCGCGGACAGCGACGTCGACGATTCCAACGTCTGCGCAACCGCTTTACCCACGAATGCAAATGCCGCTGATTCTGCAGCAGCCTTCCAGGCGTGCAAAGCGGCAGTGTCGTACGTCCCGATGTCGTTGTCGATGAGCTTCGCGCACACTTGGCAGAGCCAAATGCCGTTCAGCGCGCTCGTGCGGTCTTCCGCCGAGAGCTGTGGGTAGTAGCGCGCGCCACCAGGAGAAGCTGCCGAAATATGGGCTGCGACTCCCACATTCAGTGAACGATTCGGATCGGCCTGTGGTCCACACGTCGACGCTCTACACGCCGGATTGGAACAACGATGGCCGACGCGATCAGCCAGGAGACGCTTGGTTGCAGCCGTGAAGTCATCCCGCTGGGCCATTGTCGCGACCACGTAGATGCGGTATCGAATCCTACTCCGTCTGCAAATATCGGTGACAATGGATGTGAGAGCTGCGCTTGAAGCGCTTCATCTAGGTCACTGCCGACCTCGCAACTCACGTTCCGCTTGCAGCCAATCGTCGAGATCGTGCCCGTGCAGGCGCCCGCGCTGCTCGAAGATCTCGTACGCTCGCCGCGCAATTTCATCCTGAATCGCGCGCGCCCGCGTCTCGAGGTCCACAACCAAGCGTTCCAGCTCTCCCGGTCGATAGAGCGTCGCGTGACGATCCGGCAAGTTCGCAGACGCGGCCTGCCCGATGTCCTTCCAATCGCTATCGACAGCGATGAGCCCACCAATCGTCAAGGCGGGTATCAAATGAGCAATGTCGAAGCCATCGTTCGGCATCCAGGTCCGTCCCAAGCTCCGCCTGGTCACCTCACGCCATACAGCATTGTGGACGCACGCCATTTGACCTGAGGCGAAGGCCACGCGCGGGTACAAACGCAGGTGAGCGGTGCGGTTTTGTCGCTGTTCGTCTGTGTCGGCATCTGCACGTGCCTTCGCGGCATTCTTGAGAGCCTGCGACTGTGCGGCGGATGTCGTCGCTGCGCCTGGATCGGCGGCCGTCCACACCAACGTTCGGCCAAGATCGAAGAATTCCGCATCTGACACGGTATGCGGATCAGTGTTGCTGCGAAGTAGTTCTCCAGAGCGTTCGAGCACATAGCCATTCAGACTGTCACGCGAGAGGTAAGCGCCGAGTTCATTACGCGCCTCGCGCGCTGCCACGGCCGAAACAACGGGATTTATCAGCAGCCAGTGCGCGCCGAGCGATGTGAAAAGCGCTTGTGCGCGCGAGCGTGCATCCCCTTGGAGTCCGTCCAATTCCGTGATCCAAGCCGTCGATACCAGGAGCGAGCCTCCCGCCATTGCGAGCGCGGTTGCAAATCGATTCCGAAGATCCGTCATCGCGGCGCGTGAAAGGTCGCGTACTGCCCAGACGTCAAGGAAGACCGCAGGCCCAAACAATCCCGTCTCGACGTCCATCCCGCCATCCTCAAGGCGCCGCTTAGTCAGCATCGATTGCATTTTGGTCAACGTGCGCATCGGTTGCAACGGCGTCGTCGGAGAACGCCAGGCGGAGCACACGAGAGTGACGACATGCGAGAGGATCCGCGAGCGTGGGGACGCGCCGGGCGTCCGCGCGTTGACACGTCCGCGCGCTGCGTCTTGACAACACGGTGCAACGTGCGTAAGTTGAATCCATCGTCCAGTGGCGATCAGTCGCCACCCCTCCACGACGACCTTAGGTCACGCGGAGCGTCTTCAAGCTGCCGCCCGTAGGGCAACGGCACGAAGCACCCAGCAAAACCGGAACGGTTGGATTGAGCGTCGCAGCCGACGGCAGACTGCCTCTGGCAGCCTGAGGCCACGTGAGGCAATGGCACACAACGCGACGCCGCGCTCGCTTCAGCGGTCGGCACTGACTGCCGACGGCGACGAGGCGCACGACCGTGGTCCAGTGAACCACCTGGTAAGGCCCACCCGCGACTTTCTCGTTACGAGAGGGCCGTCGCAGCGGCCATCGTGAGAGGCCCGATGCGCCGCGCTTAGCGCGATGCAAACGGCCTCTCGGTTCGCAGCCGATCGGCTCGGAGCCCTGAGTGGCTTCGGTCTGAGTCCTGCCCGCCGAGCCGGCCGCCCGCGTGACTGGCGCAACGCCAGTCATCGCGTCGCGGCACTCACCGGCTCGCTCGTCAATACAACACGTTCGGCGTCGTTCGATTCGATGCCACAGCGGGAGGAGCCATGAGAAAGCATGCGTACCTTGATTCGGCGGATACTCGGACCGACGCACAGGTCGCGGTCAACGCGGCGCCGGCGAACAGCGGCCTGCCGAACCGGCTCATGACGGCGTTCGAGGTGGCGGAGTTCGTCGGATGCCACGAGGAAACCGTTCGCCGCGCGTATCTGCGAGGACTCCTCGTCTCGCAACGATTCGGTGTGCGGAGCCGGCGATTTCACCCACGCGACGTGCTGGACTGGATCCAGCGCGGCGCACCAACACGAGTCTCGTGATCGCGAAGGAGGAACGTATGGAGGACGACCCATGACTATCAGAAGACGCTGTACGGAATGGAGCTGTAAGGACGGTCGAAAGTGCCTGGAACATCTGCGATTCGACGTCATGTGGCGCGGCAAACGCTACCGCATGGCGGCGAACGAGTTCGCGATTCCGCGAATGGAACCGGGCAAACAGCGGCCGATCCAGTCGATGGAGGAAGCCCGCGATTGGGAGCGGCTCTTCATCGGCGAAATCAAAGCCGGACGCGATCCGAGCCACGTGCCGACTCGATCCGTGCAGGCCGGCGCTCAACTCGGAGACGTCGCCGCATTCCTGGACGCGTACTGGGAACGCTGCGTCAAACCAGCGGGGCTGAAAAGCCTCGGCTCTGTTCGGAGTCAGCTCTCCGTTTTGAAGCAGAACCTCGGGCACTTACAGCTCTTGGCGCTCGAGGAGCCGGACGAGATCAACCGCTTCAAGGCCGAGTCCGATTGGGCGGAGGACGTCGAACTGGCGTCGGTCCATCGCGTGTTAGAACGCCTTCGCGCGGCCATCAATTGGGGG
>VAZQ01000226.1:4851-5247 GCA_005883115.1 Alphaproteobacteria bacterium
CAAACGCGTCAACTGGGACACATGTCAGATCGGCATCCCAGGCGCGACTGCGAAGGACAAAGAGAACCGCCGAATCCCGTTCAATCCGAACGGGCGACTCGCCGCGGTGCTCAAACGGCGCTCGGCTCTCGGACCGGACGCCTACGTGTTCGGCAGCACCAACGGTGAGTACCAGCCAACGATTCAGACGGCCTGGGAGACGCTCAAACTGCTGGCGAACGGCATCGCACCAAAGCCGGGAAAGGAGGGCATGCAGTGGAACGCGGAGCAGCTGCGGGGCATCGATCTCCGATGGCACGACCTTCGGCACGAAGGCGCCTGTCGACTGCTGGCAGACGGCGTCGACATCCGCATCATCCAGCTGATGCTCGGGCACGCGAGCATTCAGCAGACGCA
>VAZQ01000227.1 GCA_005883115.1 Alphaproteobacteria bacterium
GCTCGACGCGGTTGTCCAAGCATCGCGGCTTGGCATGCTCATCGACGCGGTGTTCTCGGTCGAGGCGGTCGGCGTCTACAAACCGCATCCCAAGGTTTACCAGCTGGCTGCCGACCGGCTCGGGATTGCGGCCAGCGCCATCGCTTTTCAGTCGTCGAACGCGTGGGACGCCTATGCAGCCTCAGCGTTCGGCATGCAGGTCGTGTGGTGCAATCGCTATGGCCAGCGGCCGGAGCGGCTGCCGGGCAAGCCCGATCGTATGGTGCAATCGCTGGCCGAACTGCCGGCCTTGGTCGGAGCGCTGTAGACCTCAATGGGCAGCGTCGGACCTAGGCCTCGATGACGATCTTCGGCGCCGCGCGGCCGGAGCTGCCGCTCTTGATTTGCTCGTGCACCTTGGCGGCGATCTCGCGATAGATTTGTGCATTGGGGCTGTCGGGCTCGGTCGCAACCACGGGAAGGCCGGCATCGGACTTCTCGCGAATCGCCATATGCAGCGGCACTTCGCCGAGAAACGGCACGCCGAGCCGCTCCGCCTCCTGCCGGGCTCCGCCATGGCCGAAAATATCCGCGCGCGTGCCGCAATGAGGGCAGAGAAAATAGCTCATGTTCTCGACGATCCCGAGTACCGGCACGTCGACCCGCTTGAACATGGACACGCCGCGCCTGGCGTCGATCAGAGCAAGGTCCTGGGGAGTGGATACAATGACGGCGCCCTTGAGAGGCACCTGCTGCGCCATGGTGAGCTGGGCGTCCCCGGTGCCGGGCGGCATATCGACCACCATCACGTCGAGCGTGCCCCATTCGACCTCGCGCAACATCTGCGTGAGCGCGGAAATCACCATCGGCCCGCGCCAAATCATCGCCGTCTCCTCGTCGATGAGAAAGCCGATCGACATGACGGTGAGGCCATAACGCGTGATCGGTTTGAGCCGTGTGCCGCCGATCGTCTGTGGCCGCTCGCGAATCGCAAGAAGCTTCGGCAGCGAAGTGCCGTAAATGTCGGCATCGAGGATGCCTACTTTGAGGCCGAGCGCACTTAAGCCGAGCGCGAGATTGACCGCGGTGGTTGATTTTCCGACCCCGCCCTTGCCCGATGCAACCGCGATGATCGCCTCCACCCCGGGCACGCCTTGCATCGACTCGCCGCGGGGCGTTGCGCGCGCGGGAGACGGTCGCGAGCCCTGCGGCGGGCGAGCGGATGCCACGCCGGCTTTGCGCTCGGCCGTCAATGCCACGAGGGCGGATCGCACGCCCGGCAGCGCGCGCACGACTTCTTCGGCGTGCTTACGCACCGGTTCCCACGATTTGACGTCGGCGGCATCCACAGTGATGGAGAAGAACACCTTGCCGTCGCCTGCGACCACCTCCGACAGCGTGCCGGTTCTGGGCAGCGGAGTTCCCCCCGGGGTCGCGACGCTTGCGAGAGCCGCAAGCACTTGTTCCTTATCCACCGCCATCGCACTTGCTCCGGTAACACCATAGAAGCGGCGCCGGTGTGGTCAACGCGATGATGGTTGACGTGACCGCCGCGCCGTCGCAATCACTCTCGGATATAGGTATTCGCGTGCTCGCACGGCAGTGCTCGAGGGAGGACAGAATGGCGAAGGTGGCTTTTCTCGGTCTCGGCGTCATGGGCTATCCCATGGCGGGCCATCTCAAGAACAAGGGCGGTAATGACGTCACCGTGTACAACCGCACCGCTGCGAAAGCCCAGAAGTGGGTGGGACAGTACGGCGGGGGCAGCGCGGCAACCCCAAAGGCCGCGGCTGAGGGCCAGGATTTCGTCATGTGCTGCGTAGGCAATGACGACGATCTGCGCGAGGTGACGCTGGGCCCGAACGGCGCTTTCCACGGCCTCAATAAGGGTGCCGTGTTCGTCGATCACACCACCGCTTCGGCTGAGATCGCACGCGAACTCTACGCTCAGGCGAAGGAGCGCGGCTTCACTTTCATCGACGCGCCCGTCTCTGGAGGTCAGACCGGCGCCGAAAACGGCGTCCTCACCGTCATGTGCGGCGGTGATCCCGAGCCCTATGCTCGCGCCGAGAAGGTAATCGGATCTTACGCTCGTATGTGCAAACTGCTCGGCCCCGCCGGGTCGGGTCAGCTGACGAAGATGGTCAATCAGATCTGTATCGCCGGTCTGGTGCAGGGGCTCTCCGAAGGCATTCATTTCGCCAAAAAGGCGGGGCTCGATGTCGACGCGGTGATCGAGACCATCTCCAAAGGGGCGGCTCAGTCTTGGCAGATGGAGAACCGCTACAAGACGATGGTCGCGGGGAAGTTCGATTTCGGGTTCGCAGTCGATTGGATGCGCAAGGATCTCGCCATCTGTCTGGGTGAGGCCCGCAAGAACGGCGCGAGCTTGCCAGTCAGCGGGCTAGTGGATCAATTCTACGCCGAGGTGCAAAAGATGGGAGGCCGACGATGGGACACGTCAAGCCTCATTGCCCGGCTGGAGCGGTGAGCGAGCGAAGGTTCGCATTCGCCTGCGCCACCATGTCATATCTCGATCACCGCGCCGTCCTCGGCGGTCAGCATGCCGGCAGCTCTGACCTCGTCGAGGTGCGCGAGCATGACCGGATTCATATGAGTCAGCATGATCCGGCGCGCACGCAGATCGGGCAGCCGCTTCTTGAGCACATCCCAGCTGATGTGGCCAGGCAGCTCGCCGGAATATGCGAAGCACTCGATGATGAAGAGATCGGCGCCGTCGGCCACTGATACGAGCGCTTCCACCCATTCGGTGTCGCCGGAATACGCGAAGCGCTTCTCGCCATCGTGGACCACGATAGCGGTTGAGGGCGCACCCGAGTAATGCAGCACCTCGGTGGTGGTGACTGAGTGCCCGAGCACGTCGGTCGTGCGGCCGACCTCGATCTCCATGACGCTCCAGGAAAACCGCCACTTATTTGTGGTTGATCTCGGAAAAAAAACTTCCAGGAGCTGATCGAGACGGGCCCGCGTGCCCGGCGGCCCTGCGATCAACAGTGGCCGCTCGCGCCGCGCAAGGAATTGAGCATCGAGCAGGAGAAACGGCAGCGCACCAAAATGGTCGCCATGCAAATGCGAAAGCACGATGGCATCGACGCGGTCCGGATCGAGGCCGTGCGCTTTGAGCGCGACCAGCGATGAGGCGCCGAAGTCGACCAGCATGGTCCCTTTGGCCGTTTCCAGAAAAAAGCAGGTATTGAACCGGCCGCCAGAGCCGAAGGCATCACCTGAACCGACGATGGTCAGCCGCATGGTCAAGCCGCTGCACTCGGCCGGGCAGCGATGTCGGCGTGCCAGCGCTTGAGATGCTTGAGCTCGTTCGGTACGGCAAGCTTTGCCGGTTTCATAAAGTCGACGGCGACGAGACCGGTGATGTCGGCCACGGTGAATGCGTTCCCCGCAACAAACGGTCGGTCCTTCAACTCTTCGTCGAGCAAGGCGATGAATTC
>VAZQ01000228.1 GCA_005883115.1 Alphaproteobacteria bacterium
GACGGGTTCATTTTTGTCCGCTATGCCCCCAATAGCGACCAGGGCCCTCGGCCACATTGCTTCAATCGAGGTCTCCGGCACGTGGCGCGCGTTCTCGCGTTATCCGCTCGCCACCTCCTTGAACCGTCGTAGGGTCTCGATGTGACCGTCGAAGTTTGAGATGCGGTACATGGGATACAACATCACCATGTCAGCACCGAGTCGGCGCCAACCGTGCGCCGCAGCCGCCCAGCCTTGGGGGTCCTGACTATGCATCCGTAGCCAGCCCTCTATACCGAACTTTGCAGGATCGCGTCCGAACGACTTGAGCTGTTCCCTCAACGCATCGAGCTTCTGCTCCGCCTGCGCGTCGGCTGCCATGATTGGCATCCAGCCGTCGCCAAGCTGGGCAGCGCGTCGCACGGCGGCGTCGGACGAACCCCCAAACCAGATGGGGATCGGACGTTGCACCGGCGGTGGCACAATGCTGACTTCCTTGAGATTGTGGAAGCGCCCATTGAAGCTCACGAGATTCTCCGACCAAAGGCGACGCAGCACCCCAACTTGTTCGGCTTGGCGCGCTCCGCGCGTCTTCCACTCCGCGCCGAGCGCTTCATACTCAACGTGGTTCCATCCCAGACCGATGCCAAGTCTTAAGCGCCCACCGCTCAGGAGATCGACTTCCGCCGCCTGCTTCGCGATGACCCCGGTCTGACGTTGCGGTGCGATCAGAACGCCGCTTGAAAGTCGGATGTTCTTGGTGACCGCTGCCAGGAAACCGAGCATCACAAAGGTCTCGTGAAAGGAATCCTTCTCGCTGTACAGCGGAACCCAGCCGTCCCGAGCCGTTGCGCCAAAGACGTGATCAGGCACCTCGATATACGCGTACCCTAGATCTTCTGCTGCTTGCGCCCAATCGCGGATCTTCGCAGGATCACTTCCAATATCGAGTGTCGGGAAGAAGGCATTGAGTTCCATGTGGGGTCCAAGCAGTTGTGGGACGTAGTAATCAGCAGTCACCCCTCGGTGGTGCGTGCTGCCACCCACCCGAACAAAGTGCGGCGTTATTTCAGCCCTGCATCCTCAAGGATCGCCATGAGCGGCGCGCCCGCTGTCTCCGGTCTCCCGATTGTGCGCGATGAGCCCACGACTGGCCATAGACTGCATCGCATTAGGAAGGATGCCCCCGCAGACGCGCCGGGTCGAGCGGCGGCAAGCGTCCGGGCGCGAATGGAGCCAGGTCGACGCGCCGCGCCCCTCCGTCGAGGATCAGTTCGCTCATCGCCTCGGCGGTCGCGGGCGCGTTGAGCATGCCCCAGACACTGTGGCCGGTGGCCACGTAGGCGCCGTCAATGCTCGACAAGGCGCCGATGAGCGGCAAGCCGTCCGCAGTGACGGGCCGGAAACACGCTTGCCGCGATCTGATCGGCGCGGCGGCAAGCGCCGGCGAGATGTTTCGGCACAGCGCTTCGAGTCGCGCGTGCGCACCCTCATCAGGTGCAACCTCGGCAGGATCGACGGGCACCGGCCCCGCCGTTGAGATCGCACACACCCAGGTCGTGCCGTCGGCGCGCGGAAATAACTCTGGGGTCAGGATCTCGCCGCTCGCCTCGCGATACTCGAGGAACAGAGCTTCCGCGGGAATGCTGGCACCGGTTTCGAACACCAAGCTATGGCCCTTGTAGCCAAAGACCGCCGGCAGCGGCAGCCAGCGCGCCGCGAGCACCGACCACGGTCCCATGGCGATGACGACGGCGTCAGCTTCGACGATCTCGCCGCTCGCCAGTGCTACGCCGCGCACTGCTCCGCTCGCGCTGCGCACCAGGTCGACGACCGTGCCGTGCCGCAGCACCGCGCCATGCGCCTTCGCGGCATGCATCAAACCTGTCGTGAACGCGCGGGGCTCGACGAGGGCCGTCGTCTCCGGTGAGCCGAGCCGGCTCGTGATCGTGACGGCGTCAGTGAGCCACGGCTGCCTGGCCGCACCGCGGGCGGTATCGCCCTCGACGGCATAGCCGCCGTAGGTCGTCAGCCGCCGATAACCCCAACGATCGCCGAGCTCGGTGGAAAGTTCGGCATGGAGTTTGAAGCTGCGCCGCGCCAATTGATCGAGCGGGCTGCCGCCGCACCAGTCGAGCGCCAGAAATCCGCCTGACTTGCCGGAGGCCGAACCAGCGACGGCGTGACGCTCGATGACGGTCGACCGCGCGCCGCGGCGGCTGGTGAAGTAGGCGATCGCGGCGCCGATCGCGCCACCACCGCAGATCACGATGCGCGTGGGCGAGCTCATGGCAGTTATTGTGTCAGGCTTGGCTGTCCTTTGCTTCGTGGCTTAGCATTCATCCGTTTGAGTTGGACACTCCGCCGCGCCGATTGGAGTGTCCTCTCGAATTGCAGGGCAATCGTATGAGCTCCGCGCCATCGAATATTGTGCTTCGCGCTTCTTACGCTGGGTCCCGGGTCTCGTTCCGCTCGCGCAAGAGCGCTCGCTGCACTCGCCCGGGACACGAGAACTGCGTGTCCCGGACGAGCGACCCCGGATTTAATCCGGGGGAGCGAAGATCCGGGACCCAGGGGCCACCAGATGACTACCGAAGTTGGAGAGCCCCTTACAATCGCCATATGCAATCGCCCTGACCTCAGATTGGGACGCGGCCGGTTGGCGAGATTTCTAGGAGGAAATCGTGATTAAACTTACTCGCCGGCGACTTCTGCATTTGACCGCCGGTCCAGTGGCGCTCCCCATCACGTCGCGAATTGCCATGGCGCAAGACAATCCCTCACCACCGCTACCAGCAGCACGCGAACGCCCGCTCGCAGAACGGCTGGCCGCCTATGCCCAGGCCCTGCGCTATGACGATCTCGACGCCGCGACCGTCGAGCGGGTCAAGGTGCACGTCATCGACACGATCGGCTGCGGGATCGGAGCGTTCGAGGAAAGAGCCGTCGGTATCTGCCGCGAGGTCGCGCTTGCCGTGCCCGGTACGGCGACGGTCATCGGAACGCGGCGGCGCACGACGCCTGATCTTGCATCCTTCGCCAATGGCGCAGCGTTCCGCTTCCTCGATTTCAACGACACCTATGTCGGGCGATTTGCCGTTCACCCAAGCGACACCATCGCGGCTTGCCTTGCAGTCGCGGAGGCCGAACGAGCCAGCGCCCAGGATTTGATTGCCGCCATCGCACTTGCCTATGAGGTGAACTGCCGGTTGGTGGATTCCTTGGACATCGCGACGCGCGGCTGGGATCCGCCGGTGCTCGGCCTGCCAGCCGTGGCGCTCGCGGCAGGCAAGCTGATGCAGCTCGATCCCGAGCGGCTAACCCATGCGGTCAGTCTTGCCATCAATGACCATATCCCGATGGCGCAGACGCGGGTC
>VAZQ01000134.1 GCA_005883115.1 Alphaproteobacteria bacterium
AGAATTGGGAGTGATCGACGATTGGCGCTTCGAGCGGCAAATGCCGAGCCGCGCGGCTGCTATCCGCGAGCTGCTCCAACGTGGACTGGCCGCCGACGGATTTGCCCTCGCCAACAGAAGCGTGAAGTCGAAGAACTTTGGAGTTGTGTCAAAGCAGAAAAGCAAGCGTATCGACGGATTGAATGGCGCAACCTCCCCACGACGTGACGCAACGCAGAGCGTGCTTCGCGTAGAAGTAGAACGCCCGACGCCGTCAGGTCGTTCGGCTAAGACTGCCTAATGTCTCAGTTGGGTCAAACGCGGCGGTCTAGCGCTCGTCCATCCCGCCGCCCGCGATGTCCGTAGCACCCCAGCATGCAGACCTAAGGGATGCAAGCGAGGGGGCTCGGGAGTGCCGATTTTGTTGCGAAAGTCGTTGATGGTTCCCGCGCGGAGTGATTCGCTCGTTCAGATGCGATTCGCTGCGGAGGCGGGCGATGATGGGGCGGCTCAAGCACGACCAAAGGCAGCTGTTTTATTCATTTAGCCTTGAAAAGGCTGTTCCGAACGATCACGCCCCGATAGTTTCGCCGAGCCGCACGAGTGTCTCGACCCCGTCGCGCGTGTGCGTCAGCAGATCGTCGGATGGTCGCCACGGCCCTTGTTCGCCGAACACGACGATGGCCGAGCCACCGAAGCGGAAGACCGACTTCTCTTCGCCGCGATGAAACGGCGAATCGAGTGGATGAACCTGGACAATTCGCCCCACCGACAGCGCTCCGATCTCCACAAACGCAAGACGCCCGAAGTTGCGCGTCTCGAGAATGTTGATGTTGCGCTCATTGACGAAGAGAATGTCTTGTTTGTTGTGCAACGCATGCGGGTTGACCGTCCAGAGTCGCCGCCCGAGCCGATCATGATCCAAGGTCCTGCCGTCGTCGAAATAATGGGCGCGGTGGTAGTCGACAGGGGCGAGCCGCGCTAAGAGGACGGGGCCGCCCATGAAGGGGCGCGCCCGTTGCGCGTTGCCGAGAATGAGCTCGGCATTCAGTGAATATCCTTTCACCGGAAACTGCTGGTCGGCGCTCAATCTATCCCAGGCGAAGTAGCGCGCTTCGGCGAAAGCGCCCATCTCACCGGGAGCGGACGGAAACTTGCGAGCGCCGGGGCGGAATCGTCGGTCGAAGAATTCTGCGAATGAGTGATACTGGACCGGCTCGAATTCGCTCATGTCGATCTTGTACTTGCGGACAAATGGTTCGATTTCGCGCGTGCTGTGATGCGTATTCTGGTAGGCCGCAATGAGCCAATCGTAGAGCGGCTGCGATTTGATCCATTGTCTGATGGAGCGCTGCGGCTCGCTCTCGTACGTCGTTGGATGATCGTCCATCCACTCTGTGATGAGCTTTCCGGCTTGGCGGTCCCACACCGGTAGCGGCAGAGGCTTGGCCATTCCTTACCTTTCGGCCTACCCGCATGGACTAAGCGGCGAGGCCGTAATGGGTTCCGTGAAGTCCCTCAGGGCACGCCGGGGAAGGCCGCATCAGAAGGGGGAGTCGGAGCGGATATCGACGGCCCCAAAATGAGCCCGTGTAACAGGGCGGTCGCGGGCAGTGTTCTCTGGGATTAGGAGGCAGGCAGACGCAAACGCAAATTCCGCAATCCATCATCGCGAGTCATCAGGCGGCGCCGAATTCGGCGGCTCTTCGCGGGGAGGATCCGTAGGCCGAACATCGTCCGCCATCACGTCAGTGCCTTCGTCGCGTTTGGGCAACGAGTCCGGCACGTCGCGTAGCGCTCGTCTCGGCTTCTTTCCCAAATTGCACCTCCATGGCCGGTTTGGCGACCCTCATCTGATCAAGCTAGCGCGTGCTTGAGTGCGGTGATGGGGGATTCACGGCGGCCTTGCCCGAGTTTCCGAACATCCAGGCGCCAAAACCCGCAGCCAAGAAAAAAACGATGAGGGCGATCGTCGCGACGGCAAAATTTCGATCTGCGCGCCGCCATCGTTGCGACCATTTCATTTGGCGGTTGGCTTTCATCGTTCCCGTGTCACCTTCGATCAGTTGGTACGGGCCCTAGGGGATAAAATCCCCCAGGGCCAAACGACGTCGGTACCGGTCCGATGGCCCCTTCAATAAAGGGTTTCCGATGTCGTTTGCCCTACCTATGCGCGAGGTTTGAAAAGGTTCCCTACGGCATCAGGACTCATCCGAATGCGGAGCGCGGGAACAATGCCGCCGCCCGCGGGCCTAAAGCCTCGCGAAGGGGTCGGGCGATTGGCGCAATCGGCTGATTTCGGCTCGCAGCGCGCACTCTCGAAAGTGAGTCAATGCCCGCTTGCATAGGAGATCCGGAATCATGTTCACCGGCCTTGGCAAGCTCGACGATCTGCTTGGCGATAACTTCGTTGGTGAGATCGCTGCGCTCTTCAAGTCCGAGCGCGATGCGGGTCAATTCATGTGCGACGCCAATGACGAGTTTGGTGTCAGCATCGAGCTTCTCGATGCAAAGGTCTCGTCCCAGATCGAAGTTTGTCAGCTAGCGTACCGACGAGCAATGCGTCTATGACGAAGGGCGAACGGTGTCGGCGTCCTGTCTGAAAATCGCGCAGATGTTTCCGGTCACCCAACAAGAAAGCCTGCTGGAGATGGCCTAGGGGGCGCTGCCTGGTTTGGCGGGTGAACAGTTGACATCGCGGACCTCCCTATGGATGCCAGCCGAACGCGAAATTTCACAGATTTGTTCCAGGGAAATTTCAAACTGAGATATTACTCCGCTCTCGCGACTGCGGCGACGCAGGCAGATTTTCATTAGTCGGGAACGGACGCCACTTATGCACGTTGGCTTTGCAACATGACGGCCCGAAACCGTCATGCATCGCCCGCTAAGTAAGGAGCCGCCTCATGGGCCTGTTCACAAAAGACATTAAAACGATGGATGACCTGCTGGTGCATGGTCTCAAGGACATGTACTACGCCGAGAGCCAGATCGTGAAGTCGCTTCCCAAGCTGATCGATAAGGCGACCAATCGCGAGCTCACAAAAGGCCTGAGCGACCATCTCGAAGAGACCAAAAATCAGATCACGCGCCTCGACCAGGTTTTCAAGAAGCTTGGTCAGCAACCCCAGGGAATCCAATGTCCCGCGATCGACGGGCTCATTTCGGAAGCCGACCAGGTCGCCGGGGAAGTGGAGGACAAGCAGGTTCTCGATGCCGCGGTGATCGGCGCCGCGCAATCGGTCGAGCATTATGAGATCGCGCGATATGGCACATTGATCGCCTGGGCGGACGAGCTTGGCCGCAACGACGTTGTGCGGTTGCTCACGACCAATCTCAACGAAGAGAAGGCCGCCGACAAGAAATTGTCGAACGTTGCCTTGAGAAAAGGCGTCAACCGCAAAGCGGCAAGCTGACGCAAGCACCTCAATGGTTCAGGCAAGGGCTACTTCGGTGTCGCCTGGTAACGGTTAGAGTCGTCCATGTCGGAGGCGACAAAACGCGGCCCTGCTCCAACGCTCGATCCGAAGTGGCTGCGATTCGTACGGTTGCTCGGCCCCGGTCTCATTACCGGAGCATCCGACGACGACCCCAGCGGGATTGCGACCTACAGCCAGGCCGGCGCTCAGTTCGGCTTCGCGATCTCGTGGACGATGCTGTTCAGCTATCCGCTGATGGTTGCGATTCAGCAGATCAGCGCCAGGATTGGTCGAATCACTGGCAAAGGCATCGCTGGCAATCTACGCCAGCATTATCCCAATTGGCTGCTGCAAGTGATCGTTGCGCTGCTTTTCACCGCCAACACGATCAATATCGGCGCCGATCTCGGTGCCATGGCAGACGCGCTCGGATTGCTGGTCGGAGGGCCGGTCTTGATTTACGTCATCGCCTTCGGCTCGTTCTGCGCGATCCTGCAAGTCTTCATGGCCTATCGGCGATACGTGGCGGTGCTGAAATGGCTGACGCTGGCACTCTTCGCCTATTTCGGCACCGTGATCGCCGTGCACGTTCCGTGGGGCGAGGCGATGCGCGGCCTGCTCCTTCCGACGTTTCTCCCTGACGCCGCGTT
>VAZQ01000135.1 GCA_005883115.1 Alphaproteobacteria bacterium
TTGCGAATGCTCGAGCGCGAGTTGCCAGCACTCGATCGTCTCGACCGCGTCGCACGGGCGAAAGACGTAGAGATTCGGCATGGCGCGCAGCGCGGCCAGATGTTCGACCGGCTGATGCGTCGGGCCGTCCTCCCCGAGTCCGATCGAGTCATGGGTCATCACGTAGATCACGCGTTCCCCCGTGAGCGCGCCGAGGCGGATCGCGGGACGGCAATAATCAGAGAACACGAGGAACGTGCCCGAATAGGGAATAATGCCGCCGTGCAGCGCCATGCCATTCATCGCCGCGGCCATCCCGTGCTCACGCACGCCGTAATGGATAAAGCGACCGGAATAATCGCCGGCCGAGAAGACTGTCATGCCTTTGGGCCTGGTGTTGTTGGAGCCGGTCAGGTCGGCTGAGCCGCCCATCATCTCCGGCACCGCAGCGCTCAGCGCTTCGAGTGCAGTCTCCGATGCGACACGGGTTGCAACCTCCTTGGGCGTGGCCGCAAGCTTTTCCTTCACCGAGCGCACTGCAGTGAGGAGATTGTCCTTCGGTAGATCGCCGCGAATCCGACGCTCGAATTCGGCGCGACGTGCCGCAGGTGCCGCGTTGAGACGATCGCACCAAGCTTGGTGCGCCGCCCTGCCTGCATATCCCGCGCTGCGCCACATCTCGCGCACATCGGCAGGAATGGCAAAGGCGGGCTCCGTCCAGCCGAGCCGTTCCCGCGCGCCCTTGATCTCCTCGCTGCCGAGCGGTGAACCGTGGGATTTTTCGGTGCCAGCCTTGATCGGCGCGCCGTAGCCAATAATGGTCTGGCAGGCGATCAGGGACGGGCGATCGCAGGATTGGGCCTCCTCGAGCGCGGCAGCGACCGCCTCTGGATCGTGGCCGTCGATGCGTCTCGCAACCCAACCGGCAGCCTCGAAGCGCTTCACCTGATCGACCGAGTCGGCAAGCGAGAGCGGCCCATCGATCGAGATGCCGTTGTCATCGAACAGCACGACGAGCTTATTAAGCCTGAGATGGCCGGCCAGCGCGATCGCCTCCTGAGAGACGCCTTCCATCAAGTCGCCATCGGAAGCGAGCACGAACGTACCGTGATCGACCAGTTCAGGGCCGAACACCGCGGCAAGATGGCGCTCGGCAATCGCCATGCCCACTGCATTCCCGAGTCCTTGCCCCAGCGGTCCGGTGGTCGTCTCCACGCCGGGTGTGACGAAGCTCTCGGGATGACCAGGCGTGATCGAGCCCAGCTGGCGGAAGCGCTTGATCTCCTCGATCGTCATCCTTTCGTAACCGAGGAGATGGAGCAGCGCGTAAATCAGCATCGAGCCGTGACCCGCCGACAAGACGAAACGGTCGCGGTCGGGCCAGGTGGGATCGGTCGCATCGAACTTGAGATAGCGCGTAAAGAGCACCGTCGCGACATCCGCCGCGCCCATTGGTAGGCCGGGATGGCCGGATTTGGCCTGTTCGACCGCGTCCATGGCGAGAGCGCGCAGTGCGTTCGCCATGCGGTCATGGCGCGCGCGCGGGGCAACTGCATGGTCGTCCCGGCGGACGGCCACGGTTTGCGCGGCAGGAGAAGCCGCCGCAGCGAAAAGCGATTTCGGACTAGTCATTGCCGAGCCAACGGTATTGCTCAGCGAGGCTCTAGCACGCGGACCGGGGGAGTCAAAGAATGCCGGCCCTTGGCGGGCGCGGCATTCACAGGGGCGAGGGTGAATTTGCGTCAAACGTTGACTGCGAGCCCACACGCAACGTAGGCTTCTCCTTGTAACTGCTTGCTGACGCGAAAGATTTTTCCCGCCACACGGCTGACGAATCCGCACTGTAATCGGCCGAGCAAGGGACCATGGAGGATGACCGAAGGGAGCGCCATCGACGTCGCCAGCAAGCGTCTTGCGCTTGCGCTCGATGCGCTCGCCGCCGCTGTCGAGCGGCGGCACGAGGCCGATCGCGGCGAGCAGACTCTTGACGCGCAACTGCACGCGCTTGGCGCCGACCGCTCGCGGCTTGCGGCGGAGCTTGATGCCGCGACCGCGCGCAGCCGCACGCTGGAAAGCGTGAACCGTGAAGTCGCTCAGCGGCTCGACGCCGCCATCGACACGATCCGATCCGTGCTCGCGGCGAACCAGCCCTGAGGGTGCCATGCCGCAGGTCAGCGTTACCATCAACGGCCGCCAGTTTCGGATGGCATGTGAGGACGGCGAAGAGGCGCGTGTCACGCACCTCGCGGAAGATCTCGATGGGCGCATCGTTCAGCTGCGCGCGCGTTTCGGCGAAATTGGTGACATGCGGCTCACGGTCATGGCGGCGCTCGCACTCGCCGATGAACTCTCGGAGGTCAAGGAGAAGTTGCAGCGGCTCGAGCCCGAACTCGCCAAGCTCCAGGAGGCGAGCGTTGTCTCCGCCGACCGGGCGCAGGCGACGCAGGCGGCGGTGATTGCCGCGCTCAATGCGGCCGCGGAGCGCATCGAGAGCCTCGCCAGACGGCTCAATCAGACCCTTGTCGATGCAAGCGTTCCAATGGGTTAGCGAAGAGTTTCGTTTCGCGGCTAGCATCGAAATCGCACACACACTACATTGCTCGCGCGGGGCTGCGAGGTGCGTCAGGAGCCATATCCCCGGGGCCTTATCGATCCTCAAGGGAGCTGTCCCTGACCGGGCTCGTGGGCTCGGACATATGGCGCCCACCTACTTTCGTAGGGAACCCGGGATCGATGCTCCAACGGCCGTTGCGGCTCCGCACTAATTCCTCGCCTCGATGGCTCCATCCACCTCGATCGAAGAAGCTAAAGCCGAGCTGCGCCGCGAGGCACGCGCGCGCCGTGATGCGTTGCCTGCCGACATGCGCGCCGCCGCCGCGCACGCAATCGCGGCGCGGCCGTTTCCGATCTCGCTCACGCTGAAGGCAATCGTCTCGGGCTTCATGCCGATCGGGAACGAAATCAATCCGATCCCGCTGATGCGCAACCTCGCTGTGCTGGGCGCGCAGCTCGCGTTGCCTGCGATCGCCGGGCGCGGCAAGCCGCTCACGATGCGCGCCTTTGCCTTTGGCCAAAGGCTTATCCCAGGCACTTGGGGCATCCGCGAGCCTGCGCCCGAGGCGACAGAAGTCTTCCCCGATGTCCTGCTGGTTCCGCTATTAGCGTTCGATCGCAGTGGTCATCGCATCGGCTACGGCGCAGGCTACTACGACTTGACGATCGCGGCCCTGCGCGCGCGCAAAGCCATCACGGCCTGCGGCCTTGCCTTCGCCGCACAGGAAATCGCGAATGTGCTGACGACTCCGCGCGACGTGCGCCTCGATCTCGTGCTAACGGAGCGCGAGGTCATCGACTGCCGGGCCGCGTGAGGATGCGCATCCTCTTTATCGGCGATATCGTGGGACGCAGCGGCCGCGCTATTTTGCTCGACCGTCTCGGCGCCCTCGTGCGGGAGTGGAAGCTCGATTTCGTCGCGCTCAATGGCGAGAACGCCGCCGGCGGCTTCGGTATTACGGAAACGATTTATCAGGAATTCATCGACGCCGGGGCGGACGTGATTACGGGCGGCAACCACTCTTGGGACCAGAAGGAGGCGCTAGTCTTCA
>VAZQ01000136.1 GCA_005883115.1 Alphaproteobacteria bacterium
TGCCGATCCGAAACGCCTTACGCTGGTCACGCGGCTCAACGGACAGGAGGTACAGAAATCCGGCACCGATCTTTTGATTCATTCCGTGCCGCAGATCATCGCATTCTGCTCCGACTTCACACCGCTCGCTCCGGGGGACGTGATCGCCACCGGCACGCCCGAGGGGGTCGGTCATCGCCGCAATCCGCCGCTGTGGATGAAACCGGGCGACGTGCTCGAGGTGGAGATTTCCGGCATTGGCACGCTACGCAGCCGCGTGGCGGACGAGAAATAATCGCTTGGCTGTCGCGCTGTAGGACGTCGGCCACGCTTGGCGGCTTCCGATTCTACTGGTTCCATGACGAAACCCCAGCGATCCAGCTGTTATCAGCGACTCGATCTGTTCGGCAGGATCGACTACGCTTTCCGCCTCTCCGCCGCCTGCCCTTCACGAACAGCAGATCCCATGGTCACCCAACCGATGCAAACGATCGACGTTCACGCGCACATCCTCACCGAAGAGACGATCCGGCTGATGCAGCGTGAAGCGCCCACAGTGGGGCCGAGGCTTTCGGACATCGGCGAGCAGTTCGCCAGGCTCGACGTGGCCGGAAACATCTATCGGCATTTTCCCCGCGGCGGATGGGATCTCGAGCAACGCCTGCAAGACATGGCTGCAGCCAAAGTCGACGTGCAGGTGCTCTCGGTGTGCCCGCAGACGTTCCTCTATGGGCAGTCGGCTCCCCTCGCGGCGGCTCTTGCACGCATCCAGAACGAAGCGCTCGCCAAGCTCGCCAGGGCGCGCCCGGACCGGTTTCTTGCGATTGCGACCTTGCCTATGCAGGCGCCAAAACAGGCGGCGGACGAACTGCGTCATGCGGTGCGGGTGCTGGGGCTGCGCGGGGCGCAGATCGGATCGAACATCGGGGGTAAGAACCTCGACGATCCGGAGTTCGAGCCGGTTTGGGCCACGGCTGCGGAACTCAATGCTTTCATCCTGCTGCATCCCATCAACGTGGCGGGCGCCGATCGGCTCTCGTCCTACTATCTCACAAACCTGATCGGCAATCCGCTCGACACCACGATCGCCGCAGCATGCCTCGTGTTCAGTGGCGTGCTCGAGCGCTATCCGAAGCTCCAGATTTGCCTCGCCCATGGCGGCGGCTTCCTGCCCTACCAGGCCGGGCGGTTCATCCACGGCTGGCACGTGCGCGAGGAGCCGAAGCGCAGGCTGGCCGAGCCGCCGACGCAATCGCTCAAGCGCTTCTATTTCGATACCATCGTGCACTCGAAGGAGGTGCTCGCGTTCCTGGTCGGCAGTGCAGGGACCGAGCGCGTGCTGCTCGGCAGCGATTATCCCTTCGATATGGGCATGCCGCATGGCGTGTCGCAGGTGCGCAGCCTCTCGATCTCGGCGGCCGATCAGGCGGCTATTCTCGGTGGCCGGGCGCGGGCTCTGCTCGACAAGGTCTCGGCACAGGCGTTCGCCTGAGGTGGCGGGACCTCGCAAGCGCGCGACCTCGTCCCATTTGCGGCCGATGCAACTGCGCTACAATCCATAGGAAGTGGCACCGCTCAGGCGGCAATGCGCAAAACATTCAGCGGGAGGATGCGATGAAACGCTTTGGTTTGGCTCTGGCGCTGATCTGCCTCGCAGCAAGCGGCATGACCGCCTCGGCACAGGATAAATATCCCTCGCGGCCGGTGAAGATCATCGTGCCCTATGCTCCGGGTGGTGCGACCGACATCACCGCACGCCTGTTCGGGGAGCAGATGCGCCAAAGCCTCGGCCAACAATTCGTGGTGGAGAGCAAACCTGGCGCGTTCGGCATTCTCGCCATCGAGGAGATGGCGCGTTCCAAGCCGGATGGCTACACGCTGATGGTGGGCAATGTCACGACCAATGCCATCACGCCGGTCCTTTTCCCGAAGAAACTAGCGATCGATTTCGCGAAGGACGTCGTTTCCGTTTCACGGCTGGCGATCTATCCGTCCTTTCTTCTCACCACCACGCACAATTTCGAGCCCAAGTCGGTGGCAGAGCTGATCGCCTATGCGAAAAAAAATCCAGGCAAGGTGCGCTACACCAGCGCCGGCGTCGGCAGCTTCCCGCATTTCGACAGCGAAGTCTTTTCCAGGCGGGCCGGGATCGAGATGCTGCATATCCCCAACAAGACCGGGGCCGCCGGCATGATCAACGATCTGGTCGTCGGCGACGCGCAGGTCGCTTTCATCAACGCCGCGAGCACGGCCTCGATGATCAAGGCTGGCAAGCTGCGGCCGATCGCGGTGCTCGCAGAGGCGCGGCTGCCTGACTATCCCGATGTTCCGACGCTGGCGGAGGCCGGCTTTGCCGGCGTGGGCACGCTGCATTGGCAGAGCATGCTGGCGCCGGCGCATACGCCGAAAGACGTTCTGGGGACGCTTTTCAACGCCATCGTCGAAGCGACGCGCGCTCCGGCGCTGCAGGACGCGTTCAAGAAGCAGCTCGTCAGCGTCAAGCCGAATGCGTCGCTGGAGGAGGCGCAGTCATGGCTCGCGAGCGAGCTTGCCGCCTGGCGCAAGATCGTCGCCGAGGTCAAGATCGACTTGGCCGATTAGGCTCGCCGCCTCTGGATGACCCACATGAAACGCCTCACCCTTTTGATATTGCTCGCGCTCGCCGCCACGACGGCGGCTGCGCAAGACAAGTATCCCGCAAAGCCAATTAAGGTTGTCCTGCCGTTCGGGCCCGGCAGCGCCACCGATATTGTCATGCGCATCGTCGGCGAGCAGATGCGGCCGATTCTGGGTCAGCCGGTGGTGATCGAAAACAAGCCGGGGGCGTTCGGTATTCTCGCAATCGAGGAGATGGCTCGCTCAAAGCCGGACGGCTACACGCTGCAAATCGGCAACCCCGGCACAAACGTGCTCACACCCATCATCTACAAGAAGAAATTCAAGATCGACTACGAGAAGGAAGTGATCTTGGTGACAAGGCTGAGCGAGATTCCAATCGTGCTCGGCGCCACGACCAAGGACTTCCCGCCCAAAACCTTTGCCGAGTTCATCGCCTATGCCAAGGCAAATCCCGGCAAGGTGCGTTATGCCAGCGTCGGCGTTGGCAGCAACAATCATTACGATACCGAAGCCTTCGCCCAATGGGCCGGGATCGTTCTCACTCACTTGCCTAACAAAGGGGGCGGTGCCGCGATTACCAACGATCTCGTCACCGGCGACGCCCATATCGCGCTGCTCAACGCTGCAAGCTCTCTGGGGGTGGTCAAGGGTGGACAGGTGCGGGCACTGGCAGTGATGTCCGACCAGCGCTTGCCCGAATATCCCGACGTGCCGACTCTGAAGGAGCTCGGCTACTCAAATTCCAAAGGTCTATGGTCGGCGCTATATGCGCCAGCTGCCACGCCGCGCGACGTGCTTGAGGTGGTGCGCCAGGCAGCGGTGCAGGCGCTCGGCTCCGAGCAAGTGACGACGGCCTTCAAGCAGCAAATGATCAGGGCCGTTCCCAACGCGTCGTTTGAAGACGCACAGACCTGGAACAAGGCCGAGCTGGCGTACTGGAAAAAGGTCACCGACGAGGTGAAGGTCGAGCTGCCGGACTGAATGCGGCAGCCGCAGCCGGAAAGACCAGCGATGAAGACGGAGCCGGCGGAAACCACGCCAGCCTGCGGCATCACGCTCGAGAGAGATGTCGACGTCCCCATGCGCGACGGCGCGCGCCTGAAAGCCGACGTTTTTCGGCCCGATGCCTCCGGCAGGTTTCCGGCGATCTTGAATCTGGGTCCTTATCAGAAGGACAGGCTGTGGATCCCGCCGAGCACGCTAGAGGAAAAACCGAACCCGCTGATGAATTGGGAGGCCGTCAACCCGCACTGGTGGGTGCCCAGGGGTTATGCCGCGGTGCGCGTCGACGGCCGCGGCAGCGGTAAATCCCCGGGCCAATGCGAACCATGGTCGCTCGCAGAATCCATCGATTTCTATGACGCGATCGAGTGGGCAGCGGCGCAGCCGTGGTGCTCGGGCAAGATCGGGTTGTTGGGCATATCCTATTTCGCCATCAACCAGTGGTTCGTCGCCAATCACCAGCCGCCATCGCTGAAGGCGATTATTCCGTGGGAAGGCTTCGCCGATATCTACCGCGACGCGCTGTTCCACGGCGGCTTGCTCAGCCTGTTCATGCCGAACTGGTACCTGGCGCATTTGATGCACCACGTCGTCGGCCGCGCGTCCCAACACGATCCCGATAGATGGCGCACCGACACGCTCTATTTCTGGTTGCACAATAATCTCGACAGCGGCGCCTTCCACGGCGCGCAGGCGCAATGGGGCAAGATCACGGTGCCGATGTTGAGCGTCGGCAATTGGACGGGCATGGGACTGCATCTGCGCGGCAACACCGAGGCTTTCATGCGCGCCGCAACCCCACACAAGAAGCTGCGCATCCACACCGGCACCCACGTGCATCCCTTCTATTCCGAGGAGGGGCGGCGTGATCAGCTGCGCTTCTTCGATTATTGGCTAAAAGGCATCGACAATGGGGTGATGGATGAGCCGC
>VAZQ01000137.1:0-1149 GCA_005883115.1 Alphaproteobacteria bacterium
GGGCGTGATCGCGGGCCTACCGCTCGTGGCCGCGACTTTTGCCAAGCTTGCGCCGGAGATCGACATTGCCGCCAATATGCGCGACGGCGCGAGCGTCGCGGCCAAGACCGAGCTGATGACGGTGAGTGGGCCGGCGCGCGCCATGCTTGCCGGCGAACGCACCGCGCTCAATCTCCTGGGACGTCTCTCGGGCGTGGCCACTGCGACGCATGAGTTCGTGCGCCGTGTCACCGGGACGCGCGCGCGCATTTGCTGTACCCGCAAGACGACGCCTGGCCTGCGCGCGCTCGAAAAATACGCCGTTCGTTGCGGCGGCGGTTTCAACCACCGTTTCGGACGCGATGACGCCATGTTGATCAAGGACAACCACATTGCCGTCGCCGGCAGCATCCGCGGGGTACTCGAGCGCGCGAAGGGCGCCGCCGGCCATCTCGTCAAGATCGAGATCGAGGTCGACACCCTCGAACGGCTGCGCGAGGTGCTGGATGTCGGATTGGCCGACGCGGTGCTGCTCGACAATATGGATGCGGCGACCATGCGCAAAGCGGTGGAGATGGTCGGCGGACGATTTCCGCTCGAAGCCTCCGGCGGCATTACCCTCGGCACCATCGCCGAGATTGCCAAGACCGGCGTCGACTACATCTCTTCGGGTTGGATCACCCATTCGGCGCCGCAGCTCGACGTGGCGCTCGATATCGAGATGTGAACCATCGGCGTCACAGCTTCTTCCCCGCCTCTACGAGCCGGCGCGCTGACTCGACGGTGGAGGCTTCGTCGCCCCATTCCGGCGCCTCGAGGCCGTCGCCCCAGGCGCGTGGCCGATAGAAGGTATGAACGCCCAGGCGGTGCATCTTGGTCATCTCGCGGACCCAGCCAGGGCGCACCCAGTACGCGTGGTAGTGCGTGGCCTTACCGACCTCCGGCAGCCACAGCTTGCCGTCGAGCATCTCGGCGGCGATGGTTTTTGCCCGCTCCCACATGTCGGGCTCGCGAACGATGTCGGGGATGCCGTCGCAGGCGAATGTGAACTGGCAGTGGAGATGGCGGTGCGCGTTCTGGTAGACGACGCCGCAAACGGTGCTGGGGTATCTGCCGGAGAAGGCACGGTTGAGCACGACCTGGGCTACCGCCATCTGCCCGCGCACTGCT
>VAZQ01000137.1:1164-5645 GCA_005883115.1 Alphaproteobacteria bacterium
CCTCGAAGTAGATCGCCTCGGCCAGGCATTTCTCCGATTTGGCGCGCGTACTTTCGTCGAGGCCGAGCAGCTCGGCCGGCGTCATCGGCCGCTGGTGTTCGCCGGTGACCTCGCCCTTGGCCGCGACCGTCTGCCCGCCTGTCATACCGTTCTTCATCACGATACTGGGATCCGAAGGCAACGGCGGCAGATCCGCACGCTCGACCGGCGCCTCGAAAACGCTTCCCGGCTCGCCCGCGGGAAACGGGACCGGCGGCACTGCCGCGAGCTTGACGTTCGCGTTGTTGCTCGCGGTGATGTCGGCGTCATCGAATCGGGGCTCTTCCCCCGGCGCCCACGGCTCCATCGTACCGAGCTTTTGCCCCATCGGATCGACGCTGAAATAGACTCGCGCCGCGGGCAGCGACGGATCGAGAACGGAGGCGGAAAAGGCGAGGCCGGTGACTGACTGAGGAGCCGCGTCGGGCTCGGCCTCGCTCGCGGACCTCTCCTCATCTTGCGCGGCGACTTCGGCCGGCCGCGCTAAGCCCGGCTCCTTGGGCTCGCTTCCGGCGGCTGCGACGCCGAGGGGCGGATCGGCCGAGGGCGGGGATGCGGGCTGCTGCTGCGCGAGCGATGGGGCGCCCTCCTGCGGGGTGGCGTCAACGGGCCGCGCCGCATTGAGCCGATCACCCTTGAGCGCGATGAGCCGATCGCGCGCAACGCCGTAGTCGCCTTTGCGACTGCGGTCGACCATCGGACCCGCATAGCGGCTCGCGAAGAATGTCTCTTCGCCGAGAAAGCGCTCACGGATCGAGTTGGCAACGTTTGCGCTGTTCGGATCGAAGCCGACCAACTGGTAGTCCAACTGCAGGGGCATGGAGATCCCGTCGGGCTGCTGCGGCGGGGTGAACTTTGCCTCATGGATTGTGCCGAACGGCGAGGCAAACGCGGCCTTCTGCGAGCGATTGACGATCGGTTGGCGCGCCGTCACCGCAGCGAGGTCTCCCTGACCGACCTCGCTGGTGAGCAGCAGCACCATCAGGATGCCAAGGCCGAAGGGGGGTTGCCGACCACCCTTCGGCCTGTTGCGCGATGCAACCATCCCAGGCTTGCCCCCGCCCCTGCAAAACGCAAGCACATCCTCCCGCCGGCACAAGGCGACGTGATGGCGCAAATGCGTCGGATTTTTTATTGCCGCAGCAAGCTTGCGATCCTGTTAATCGGACGCGTCGCCACAATCTTGCCGTAAGCGATGCACCGCGCAGCCGCCGTCGCGGTACAAGTTGCAAAAATCTAAGCGAATGTTTGTCGTGGCACTGGGCGCGGAGCGATCTACGCGTCGGATCCGGCAGCGTCGCCGGCTCCCTTGCCGAGCGCGGCTTGCGCGGCCGCAAGGCGGGCGATCGGCACGCGGAACGGCGAGCACGAGACATAGTCGAGGCCGATCTCGTGACAGAACTCGACTGAAGCAGGGTCACCGCCATGCTCGCCGCAAATACCCACTTTGAGCTTCGGCCGCCTTTTGCGACCGCGCTCGACGCCGATGCGCATCAATTCGCCGACGCCCTCACGATCGATGGAGATGAAGGGGTCGCTGGGAAGAACGCCGCGCGACACGTAAGTGCCGAGAAAGCTCGCGGCGTCGTCGCGGCTGATCCCGTAGGTAGTCTGGGTCAGGTCGTTGGTGCCGAAGGAAAAGAACTGCGCGCTCTCGGCAATCTCGCCCGCTCGTAACGAGGCCCGCGGCAACTCGATCATAGTGCCGACCTGATAATTGACCTTGCTCCCCCGCTCGCGGGCGACCGCTTCCGCCATGGCATCGATGCGCTCCTTGACGAGATCCAATTCGGCTTTGGTGGCGATAAGCGGCACCATAATCTCCGGCACTACCGCCTTGCCGGTGAGCTTGGCGGCCTCGCCTGCCGCCTCGAAGATCGCGCGCGCCTGCATCTCCGCAATCTCGGGATAGGCGAGCGCCAGACGGCAGCCGCGAAATCCGAGCATCGGATTGAATTCGTTTAGCTCGCGGGCGCGATCGGCGAGCTTCTTTGCATCGGCGCCCATTGCGGCGGCGACTTCCGCGATTTCTTTTTCGCTGTGCGGCAGGAATTCGTGCAGCGGCGGATCGAGCAGCCTGATCGTCACCGGCAAGCCTTGCATGATCTCGAACAGCTCGACAAAATCCGTGCGCTGCATCGGCAACAGCTTGGCGAGTGCGGCGCGGCGCGATTTCTCGTCATCGGCAAGGATCATCTCGCGCATCGCGCGGATGCGATCCTCGTCGAAGAACATGTGCTCGGTACGGCAAAGCCCGATGCCCTCGGCGCCGAACTTGAGTGCGACGCGCGCATCGTTCGGCGTGTCCGCGTTGGCGCGCACACCGAGCTTGCGCGTCGCGTCGGCCCAGCCCATCAGGGTTGCGAACTCGCCGGAGAGCGCCGGCTCACTCATAGGCACGCGGCCTGCAAGCACCTCCCCGGTCGAGCCGTCGATGGTGATGACGTCGCCGGCCTTGAACGTCCGTCCGGCGACGCTCATGGTGCCCGCTGCATAGTCGATCCGCAGCGCGCCAGCGCCGGAAACGCAAGGCTTGCCCATGCCGCGCGCCACCACGGCCGCATGCGAGGTCATGCCCCCGCGCGTGGTGAGAATCCCCTCGGCCGCGTGCATGCCGTGGATATCTTCGGGCGAGGTCTCAACCCGCACGAGGATCACGCGCTTGTCCTTGGCCTTGAGCGTCTCCGCCTCATCGGCCGAGAACACGATCTCACCGGATGCTGCGCCGGGCGAGGCCGGAAGGCCCGTTGCGATGACTTGGCGCTCGGCCTTCGGATCGATCGTGGGATGCAGCAGCTGGTCGAGCGCCGCGGGCTCGATGCGCGCGATCGCCTCTTTGCGTGAAATCAATCCTTCGCTGGCCAGGTCGACCGCGATCTTCAGCGCTGCTTTCGCCGTGCGCTTGCCCGCGCGCGTCTGCAGCATCCAAAGTTTGCCCTGCTCGACCGTGAATTCGAGATCCTGCATGTCGCGGTAATGCCGCTCCAGCACGCCATAGATGCGCGTGAGCTCCTTGAAGGCCTGGGGCAGCGCCCGTTGCATCGATGGCTTGTCCGACCCTGCCTCGGCTCGCGCCGCCTCCGTGATCTCTTGCGGAGTGCGGATACCGGCGACCACGTCCTCGCCCTGGGCGTTGATCAGGAACTCGCCGTAAAGGCGCTTTTCGCCGGTCGAGGGATTGCGCGTGAATGCCACGCCGGTTGCGGAGGTCTCGCCCATGTTGCCGAAAACCATGGCTTGGACGCTGACCGCGGTGCCCCAACTCTCGGGGATGTGGTGTAGGCGGCGATAGGTGATGGCGCGCTGGTTCATCCAGGAGCCGAACACCGCGCCGATTGCTCCCCACAACTGCTGCTCCGGATCCTGCGGAAAGGGTTCGCCGTGCTCTTCCTTAAGTCGCTGCTGATAGCGAGCGACGAGCTCGACCCAGTCGTCGGCTGAGAGATCGGTATCGAGCGAGTAGCCGTTCTTGTCTTTGTAATCGTCGAGAATTTCCTCGAAATGATGATGGGGAAAGCCGAGCACCACGTCGGAATACATGGTGATGAAGCGGCGGTACGAGTCGTAGGCGAAGCGCCGATCCCCGGATTTGTTCGCCATCGCCTCCACCGTCGCGTCGTTGAGTCCGAGATTGAGCACGGTGTCCATCATGCCCGGCATCGACGCGCGCGCGCCCGAGCGCACCGAGACCAGCAGAGGATTGTCGCTGTTGCCGAAAGCCTTGCCGGTGGTGCGGCCGACCTGCGCGAGCGCGGTGGCAACTTGCCGGCGCAGGCCTTTCGGGTAGGTCTTGTCGTTCTCGTAGTGATAAGTGCAGACCTCGGTGGTGATGGTGAAGCCTGGCGGCACCGGCAAGCCGAGATTCGCCATCTCGGCAAGGCCTGCGCCCTTGCCGCCGAGGAGGTTGCGCATATCGGCGCGCCCTTCCGCTTTCCCGTTGCCGAAGCTGTACACCCACTTCATTTCGCCAGGCGATTTCTTGCGCGCCGCTGATCGAGCGCGGGCCGCAGACCTGCGACCGAGGGCAGAGCGGGTGGATGTTCTGTTCAATCGGCTACGACGCGACGACACGACCATGGAACCACAATTTGATGCTCCAGCCCTGATGATCACCGCCGTGCGCGCCGGCGCAAGGGCGCAGATCGCGCGCCGGCGGCGGCTGCTTCACCGGATGAAGTGATGGATGCTGTTGAGGCCCGCGATGCCGACGATGATCAAATAGATTGCTACGACATAATTCAACAGCCGCGGGAAGAGCAGAATCAGAATGCCGGCGATGAGCGCAACAAGCGGTGTGATATGTGCAAAGGTGATGGTCATAGGGATCTCCTGGGATGGCAGTCGATGATAATGACGCCGTCAATGGCGGGTTCCACGCGCGGAGCCTCATTCTATTCCGGTGTCATGATCCGCGTAAGCAGATGATTCAGTAATCATCCACT
>VAZQ01000138.1 GCA_005883115.1 Alphaproteobacteria bacterium
CAAGATGTGTGTGGCCGAATGGTTGCGGCGGATGGCGCCGCGCCGCGAACGATCGACCTCGAGCGTGAGCGCGGCGCCCACGTTGAGCGTGCCCTTTTCCACCGTGCCGGAATGGACGAGCACGTCGCCCGGCTTGCGCTGGGTGTCGGTTACAGAGAACCGCACCCCGTCGGCATGCATCATGCCGGTGTCGCCAACCTGGCCGCCCGCTTCGCCGTAGAACGGCGTTTGGTTGAGGATGACGGCGCCGCTCTCGCCAGCGCGCAAAGCGTCGACCTCCTTGCCGTCCTTGACGAGCGCAGAGATGACCCCCTCGGCGGTCTCGGTTTCATAGCCCAGGAAGTCGGTCGCGCCGACGCGCTCCTTGATGGCAAACCACAACGTCTCGGTCGCGGCCTCGCCTGATCCCGCCCAGGACGCGCGCGCCTTTTCCCGCTGCCGCTCCATGGCCGCGTTGAAGCCTTCGGTATCGACGGAAATCCCGCGTGGCTTGAGCGCATCCTGTGTGAGGTCGAGGGGAAAGCCGTAGGTATCGTACAGCGTGAAGGCAGCTTCGCCGGAAAACTTTCCGCCGCGGCTGAGCCCCTTGCTTCCCTCTTCCAGCAGCGCAAGCCCGCGCGCGAGTGTGTTGCGAAACCGCGTCTCTTCGAGCTTGAGCGTTTCGGTGATCAGCGGCTCGGCGCGGGAGAGTTCCGGATAGGCCTGCCCCATCTCGCGCGTGAGCGTGGGAACGAGGCGCCACATCAACGGCTCCTCGGCGCCGAGTTGCTGGGCATGGCGCATGGCGCGGCGCATGATGCGGCGGAGCACGTAACCGCGGCCTTCGTTCGAAGGAAGCACGCCGTCCGCGATGAGGAACGACGAGGCGTGGTCGGCAATCACGCGGTGGGAGACGGCGCGCGGCCCTTCCGGCTCGACGCCGGTCAAGTCGGCGACGTGGGAGATGATCGCGCCGAACAGATCGATCTTGTAATTGTCGTGGGTACCTTGCAGCACCGCAGCGGTGCGCTCGAGCCCCATGCCCGTGTCGATCGACGGTTTCGGCAGATCGACGCGCTTGCCGCCCGGCAGCTGCTCGAACTGCATGAACACCAGGTTCCAGATCTCAATGAAGCGGTCGCCCTCGGCCTCGGAAGAGCCCGGTGGGCCGCCCGGGATGTGGGGGCCATGGTCGTAAAAGATTTCGGAGCAGGGGCCGCAGGGCCCGAGCTCGCCCATCTGCCAGAAATTATCCGAGCCGGCGATGCGGATGATTTTGCTCTCGGGCAGGCCCGCGATCTTCTTCCACAGATCGAACGCCTGGTCGTCGTCGACGAAAACGGTGACTATCAGGCGATCGAGCGGCAAGCCGAACTCCTTGGTAACGAGATTCCAAGAAAGCTCGATGGCGCGGTCCTTGAAGTAATCACCGAACGAGAAATTGCCGAGCATCTCGAAGAAGGTGTGATGGCGCGCGGTATAGCCCACATTGTCGAGATCGTTGTGCTTGCCACCGGCGCGCACGCATTTCTGCGCGGTCGCCGCGCGCGAATAGGGCCGCTTCTCGAGACCGGTAAAGACGTTCTTGAACTGCACCATTCCCGCATTGGTAAACATCAGCGTCGGGTCATTGCGCGGCACGAGCGGCGACGACGGCACGACCGCGTGACCGTTCTGCGCGAAATAGTCGAGAAAGCGCGATCTGATCTCGTTGACGCCGCTCATTGTCCAACGACTTTCGATCTGTCCTGCGGATCGCGGTGCTTTTAGCTTTGACCCTGCGCCCTGTCTAGGAAACCGAGTTGCACGGCTCGCTCGTACCGCCCCAATCCTTTATATATGCGCCGTGTGCCATCGGCGCACCGTACCGCGTGCCCCGCGGCCGCCGCTCAACCCGCCGGACAAGACGATGACAGCAAGGCAGCCGGCTTCGCGCCTCGAAGCGCTGTTGCGGGCGCGCCAATTCGCCATCACTGCCGAGATCACGCCGCCCGTTTCCTGCGAGGCCGACGATTTGCTGCGCAAGGCGCTGCCGCTCGCCGGGCTCGCCGATGCCGTCAACGTCACCGATGGGGCAGGCGCCCGCGCGCATCTCTCGGCGCCGATCGCGGCGTGCCTACTGGCGCGCGCCGGCATCGAGCCCGTCCTCCAATTCACCTGCCGCGATCGCAACCGGCTTGCGCTCGAGGCCGATCTCATGGGCGCGGCCGCTTGCGGCGTGCGCAACGTATTGTGTCTCACCGGTGACGATCCCAGGGCCGGCGACCAGCCGCAGACCAAGCCGGTGTTCGACGTCGACTCGGTCGCGCTGACAGCGATCGCACGCGAACTGCGCGACAAGGGCGAGCTTCCCTCCGGGCGCAAAGTTGCGGGGCACGCCGCATTCTTTCTCGGCGCCGCGGACGTGCCAATCGATCCGCCGCCGTCCTGGCGCCCGGACAAGCTCGCAGCCAAAGCCGCCGCCGGCGCCGAATTCGCCCAGACTCAGTTCTGCATGGACACGGGCGTCGTGCGCCGGTACAGCGCGCAGCTTGCCAAGCACGCAGGGACGCGTGACCTCTTTCTCCTGATCGGCGTTGCACCGCTGCGCTCGGCGCGCTCGGCGCGCTGGATGCGCGAGCGCCTCTACGGCACCATCATTCCGGAGGCTTTCATCGAGCGGCTGGAGCGCGCGACCGACGCAGCGGCCGAGGGCGAGCGCATAGCAGTCGAGCTGATCGAAGAGCTCGCCGCCATTCCCGGCGTCGCCGGCGTCCACTTGATGGCGCCCGCCAACGAAGACGCGCTGCCGCGTGTCATCGTCGAAGCGCGCAAGCGTCTGCCGTCGCGGTAGCACTTAGCCGCGAAGATCCCGCCCGTCACCCGCGGGACGATCACCCCGCCACTCAAATCGGCGGGATTGACCCGCGGATCCATCCGCTTCGCGATACTCGACGCAACTCCTCACAAAGCGACGGATTGCCGTTGTCGGCAATGACGGTCGGGGGAGCTCGCTTTACTCGGCGGCGTCCTCGTTCTCGCCGCGCTCGTCGCCGGCTAAAATCCGCTCGGCGATGAGGCCCGCGTTTTGCCGGATCGCGGTCTCGATCTTCGCGGCAATATCGGGATTGGCCTTGAGGAAAGCCTTGGCGTTCTCGCGCCCCTGGCCGATGCGCTGGCTGTCGTAGGAGAACCAGGTGCCTGACTTCTCGACCACGCCTGCCTTCACGCCAAGATCGATCAGCTCGCCGTTCTTCGAGACGCCTTCGCCGTACATGATGTCGAACTCGACCTGCTTGAACGGCGGCGCCAGCTTGTTCTTGACCACCTTCACGCGGGTCTGGTTGCCGACCACCTCATCGCGCTCCTTGATCGCGCCGATTCTGCGGATGTCAAGGCGCACCGAGGCGTAGAATTTGAGCGCATGCCCGCCGGTGGTGGTCTCGGGCGAGCCGTACATCACGCCGATCTTCATGCGGATCTGGTTGATGAAGATCACCATGGTGTTGGAGCGGTTGATCGAGGCGGTGAGCTTGCGCAGCGCCTGGCTCATCAGCCGCGCCTGCAGGCCAGGCTGGCTGTCACCCATTTCACCTTCGAGCTCGGCGCGCGGGACAAGCGCTGCGACCGAATCGATCACGAGGACGTCGACTGCGCCGGAGCGCACCAGCGTGTCGGCGATTTCGAGCGCCTGCTCGCCGGCGTCAGGCTGAGAGATCAACAGATCATCAACATTGACGCCGAGTTTTCGCGAATAGATCGGATCGAGCGCATGCTCGGCGTCGATGAAGGCGCAGATGCCGCCCTTCTTCTGCGCCTCGGCGAGACAATGCAGCGCGAGCGTGGTTTTGCCGGAGGATTCCGGCCCGTAGATTTCCACCACCCGGCCGCGCGGCAAGCCGCCGATGCCGAGGGCGATATCAAGGCCGAGCGAGCCGGTGGAGACCGTCTCCACATCCATCGACTTGTCATTCTTGCCAAGCCGCATGATCGAGCCCTTGCCGAACGTGCGCTCGATCTGGGAGAGCGCGGCATCAAGGGCCTTCGATTTATCCATGGATGAACCTTCGACGACACGTAACGCGGTGGTCATTTGCTCCCACTCCTTATAGGCCGGATCCGGAAGACTCGAACGGGGTAGATAAATGCAATGTACATGATTTGTTCTCGGTTCGCAATATGTTCTTCGTTCCAGCGGGCTGGCCTTATCTAACCACCTGCGAGCGGGCTTAATTTTCGATTTTTGGCATTGCGGGACCGAATCTGCCAACCGTACGCGGCTACCGCGGTCCTGAATCCGTCCCTCATCGCACTCAACGCACTAAATCTCCAAAGAGAACTAGCACCACGATTGAGCCGCGCCCTTACCTTTGAGGTATCTCAATGACAGGGATCGCGAGGCGGTATCTGATGTAACTTGCGCTGCGCGCGGTCTACGAACGGTCTGGATCGCGACTGGACGCCAGCCGAGGCCGCAGAACCCCCGACGCTCGCGCGTCGGGGGTTTTCCTTCATCTAAGCACCGCTGCAGCCTCCTTTATCGCTTCTCATAGCCGCACCGCTTCACCATCACGACCGTCCAGCAGCCGGTTTGTATGCAGTTCTCGAAACGCCTCTGACAGACCCGTTGCGTGCCGCACTGGGCGCGTGCCTGCGAGCACGTGGCCCGCTCCTGGGCCGATGCCCCGCCATATGACATGGCGAGCAAGGGCATGCCGAGCACGGCGGCGAGGCCGGTCGCAAAAACAAAGCGTGCCATGACTTGTTCTCCAGGAAGGGCGCAGCGCCCGGCAAATCCTATGGCGAGACGACAGAGCGAGCCAGTGTTCCCGCGGGGACGCCTCTTCGATCCAAAGCTTTCTTTCCTCATGTGGCTGGTGGTTTGACAACCGCCTTTGGTTCGCCACTGGATCTATGCCCCTCATGACTTATTGGATTACCGGTGGCCGCATCGCTTTCGGCAGAAATGTCACACGCGACGCCTTTCAATTTGGAAGCTGTTGCCGAAACCGCGCAGATCGCGTTAGCGTGGGGCATCACGATCCGCCAGAATCGTGGTGACACTACTGCACGAGAGCCCCGGACCTACCACGGCCGGGGCTTCTCTCTTTCTGCCACCCCGGAGAGGCGTGCTCCTATCCGGTGCGTCGCTTGACCGCTCATCGCGGCATCGGTGTCCGCGCCGAACGCAGCGCCGCCGCACACACTACAAT
>VAZQ01000139.1:0-489 GCA_005883115.1 Alphaproteobacteria bacterium
GACTTTGCCTCCGCGTCACGCATTGCTCGCGTTCGCCCTTTGGCTTCGGCACGTTGCGAAAGTTGACGCCCTCATCCACATGGGCGCACACGGCACCCTCGAGTGGCTACCTGGCAAAGCGGTTGCGCTGACCGCGTCGTGCTTCCCAGAATTGATGGTCGGGTGTCTGCCCGTCATCTATCCATTCATCGTCAGCAACCCCGGAGAAGCCGCGCAGGCAAAGCGGCGGATCGCTGCCTTGACTATCGGCCATCTGCCACCGCCGCTCGTGCAAGGCGAGCTTGCGGGAGAGGCCCGCGATCTCGAGCGTCTTGTTGATGAATACGCGCAGGCGGACGGCCTTGATCGACGCCGGCGGGAGCGCCTGGCGCGGTTGATCGTTGAACAGGCCGAACGTACTGGGATTGCGGTGGAGGCGCGCGTGCAGCCCGACGCTAGTCCCGACGACGCATTGCGGCGCATCGATGCGTGGTTGTGCGACCTCAAGGA
>VAZQ01000139.1:502-5004 GCA_005883115.1 Alphaproteobacteria bacterium
ATGGGCGCGAGCCCGCCAACGTTGGGGATGCTGCATGGAGCGCAAGCGCCGCAGCGGAACGGGCTGCGATCCTCGCCGCCTTGGACGGTCGCCGAATCGCGCCGGGGCCGGCCGGTTCCCCTGCGCGCGGTCGCCGCGATGTCTTACCGACCGGTCGCAACATGTTCGCCGCCGATCCGCGCATGCTGCCGACTCCGACCGCGGCCGATCTCGGGCGACTGGCAGCCGATGAGGTGATTCGCGCCTATATGCAGACCCATGGCGAGATGCCGCGCGCCTCGGTGATCGATCTTTGGGGCAGCGCCACGTTGCGCACGGGCGGGGAGGAAATCGCGCAGGGCCTCGCCTTGATGGGTTGCCGTCCGACGTGGGACCAAACAACCGGTCGCGTCACCGGAATAGAGGTTCTACCCACGGCAACCACCGGAAGGCCTCGCGTCGATGTGACCTGGCGAGTTTCAGGTCTGTTCCGCGACTTGTTCCCCGCCCAGATCGCGCTTATCGACGCAGCGGTGCGCGCGGTTGCAGCGCGCGAAGACCCAGCCGACGAGAACCCGCTTTGCGCCGCTTGGCGGGAATGTTCGCGCACAGCCGGATCGATCGCGCGCATCTTTGGTACCGCGCCCGGAGCCTATGGTGCCGGTGTCGAGGACCTTCTGGGACGCGACATCGATCGCCAGGAACTTGGAAGGTCCTACCTTGCCGCCGTCTCGCATTCCTATGGCGGTTCCGAGGGAACGGCGACACCCGCTCCCGGCGCCTTCGAAGCGCGACTCGTCGCTGCCGACCTGCTCGTGCATTGCACGGAAGATCCTATACGTGACCTGTTGGAAGGATCGGAAGACGCTGCCTTTGTCGGCGGCTTTGCCGCGGCCGCCTTCGCGCTCGGGCATACGCCCGATCTGATTATTCTCGACACGACCGAGCCCGCACGGCCGCGCGCGCGTTCCTTGTCTGTGGCTCTAGCTCGCATCGTGCGCGCGCGCGCAACGAACCCGAAGTTTATCGCGGGGCAGTTGCGGCATGGCCCGCGCGGAGCAGCCGAGCTGGCGGAAACCGTTGACCGGCTGGTCGATTTCGCCGAGACGACCGGAGTCGTGCCCAGCCACTTGTTCGATCTCGTGTACGACGCCTATGTCGCCGACGATGTAGTTCGGACTTTCCTCCATCGGGAGAATCCCGCGGCTGCGGCGGCCATCGCGACTCGCCTCGACGCGGCGCGCGGGCGAGGGTTCTGGCATCCCCGGCGTAATGACGTCGACGCGGGCTTGGCGACCTTTGTGAACGGGGCGGCATCATGAACGCTCCGCGGCGGCGCGGCACCTGTCCTAGTCTCTCGCAGTCCATGGTGACCGGAGACGGTCTGCTAGTGCGGATTACGCCGACAGGCGCAACTATGTCTTGCGATGCCTTCCGGACGCTATGCGCGGCCGCGCGCCGCTGCGGGAACGGCATCATAGAGGTCACCTCGCGCGGGAGCGTTCAGATCCGAGGACTGACCAAAACATCGGCAAAAGACTTAGCAGCTGCAGTCGTCAGAACCGATGTGGCATTTTTCGAAGGACCTCCGATCTTGAACGCTCCTCTCGCCGGGCTCGATCCGCATGAAGTGCTGGATACGAGCATCACGGCCGTGGAGCTGCGTCGCGCGATTGCAGCAGCCCCTTTCTCGGCCCAGATCGGTGCGAAAGTTTCCGTTGCTCTTGATGGTGGCGGTGCGCTTCACCTCGACGCGGTTCCGGCCGACGTGCGGATGCGGGCAGATGCAGAATGCCTTCACGTCGCTCTCGGAGGCGATGTCGAGGACGCGACATCTCTCGGTGCGGTTAGAGTCGAGCACGCGGTAGAGGCCGCGATGAACATCATGCGTGTACTCGCGGCAGCGGGGCCTGCGGCGCGCGCGCGGGATATGGTCGCGGCGAATGGTGCGGAGCCTTTTCGGCGCACGATTGCCGACATTCACATCGATGTGCCGCCGCCGCCGCGGCGGCCAGCGGCCGAGCCTATCGGCACGCACCCGCTGCGCGACGGTACCGTGGCGATCGGGCTCGGTCTCGCCTTCGGACATACGGATGCGGCGGCGCTCGAGGAGCTTGCGCAGGCGGCAGCGATTTCAGGCGCGAGGGGTCTGCGCACCGCTCCGGACCATGTACTTCTGCTGGTAGCCGTGCCCCGACGTGGCGCCGCGCGTCTGGCCGACATCGCCCAGCGGCTCGGGTTCATCGTCCGTGCGGACGATCCGCGGCGCCGGATTATTGCCTGCGCCGGCGCGCCGGCGTGCGCTGCGGCGGAGATTGGGACCCGCGCGCTTGCGTCGTTTCTCGCGAGCGAGGGCGCGATCTCCGGCGCCACCGAGCCGATGGTGCACGTGTCCGGGTGCGCCAAGGGCTGCGCCTGTCCGCGCTCCACGCCGTTGACCATTGTCGGGATGAGAGGCCGTTGTGGCGTGGTGGTGAATGGGTCTGCTCATGACGAGCTTCTCGCGACCTTCCCGCCCGAGGCTCTGCCGGGCGCGCTCTCGCGAGTTGCGGATCTAGTGCGGGACATGCGTGCAACGGACGAAAGCGCCGGGGAGGTCCTGTCACGCCTCGGCCGTGCACGGCTCGCGCGATTGCTTCTCGGCGGGGCGAGCGATGCGTGAACGGATCGACTATCTGCGCAACGCCGCGCGCATTTACGAGCGCTCGTTCGCGGTCATTCGCGCGGAGGCCGATCTGTCGGGCTTTTCGAGCGAGGAAGCCGAGATCGTCGTACGCATGGTCCATGCCTGTGGTCACGTCGCGATTACGAGCCGGATTTTGTTTGGCGGGGACCTTGTCGGCGCTGCGCGGACAGCGCTCTCCGGCGGTGCGTCAATTCTTTGCGACTCGGAAATGGTGGCGCACGGCGTCACACGCGCGCGCCTTCCTGCCGAAAACGACGTAGTGTGTACCTTGCGGGATCCGCGAGTGACGCAGTTGGCCGACGAGCTCCGCACGACCCGTTCGGCCGCCGCACTTGAGCTGTGGCGGGAACGCCTTGATGGAGCATTGGTTGCCATCGGCAACGCGCCGACCGCCTTGTTTCATTTGCTTGAGATACTCGACGCAGGCGCGCCCAAGCCGGCGGCAATTCTCGGCGTGCCTGTGGGGTTCGTCGGCGCGGCAGAAGCAAAAGATGCGTTGGCGGCGGACTCGCGCGGCATTCCATTCCTCACCGTGCTGGGGCGCATGGGCGGAAGCGCGATGGCGGCGGCCGCCGTCAATGCGCTGGCGAGAGCCGGAACATGACTGTCTCCGGGAAGCTCGTCGGCGTTGGCGTCGGACCGGGTGACCCCGAGCTCATCACGATCAAGGCAGTGCGCGTGCTGGAGCAAGCCGACCTGGTGGCGCATTTTGCCAAAGCCGCGCAACGCGGGAACGCTTGGACCATCGCTGCTCGGTACCTCAAACCCGCCGTCCGCGAACTGTGCCTAGTCTTTCCGGTGACGACCGAGCTACCGAGGCACGAAGCTACCTATTGCGACATCATTCGCGCGTTCTACGACACAGCTGCCGGAGAGATCGCCGCACACCTGGACGAGGGCTGCCTAGTGGCAGTCGTCTGCGAGGGCGACCCTCTGTTCTACGGCTCCTACATGCACCTCCACGTACGCTTGGCATCCCGCTTCCGGACTGAGATTGTCGCTGGCGTGAGTGGAATGTCGGGGTGCTGGTCGGCAGTCGGGACGCCGATGGCGCAGGGAGACGACGTGTTCTCGGTCGTTCCCGGCACGCTCGCGCAAGACGAGCTGGAACGGCGGATTATAGAGGCAGACGCGGTCGTCCTGATCAAGCTCGGACGCCATCTGCCGAAAGTGCGTCGTGCGCTCGAACGTACCGGCCGGCTCGAGCGCGCCGTCTATGTTGAACGCGGCACGATGACAGGGGAAATGGCGATCCCGCTCGCGGCCAAACCGGACGACTGTGCACCTTATTTTGCCGTGGTGCTGGTGCCGGGGTGGGAGCGACGGATATGAGGGGCCGGCTTGCGGTAGTCGGGCTCGGGCCCGGAGATGTGCGCTGGCTCACGCCTGAGGCGGAGGCAGCCGTGGCCGGCGCCGATGCGCTGTTCGGCTACGGACCCTATCTCGACCGCGCGCCCGTTCGTGAAGGGCAGAGCCGGCATCCCTCTGACAATCGGCAGGAAGCTCCACGAGCATGCGCCGCGTTGGAAAGGGCAGCCGCCGGCAAGAACGTCGCGTTGGTGTGTGGCGGCGATCCCGGCGTATTCGCGATGGCGGCAACTGTTTGCGAGCAGATCGACTCGGGTCCTGCCGTCTGGCGCGCGCTCGACGTCGAAATCGTGCCTGGTATCACGGCGATGCTGGCGGTAGCCGCGCGTGTCGGTGCGCCGCTCGGTCACGACTTCTGCGCGCTTTCGCTGTCGGACAACTTGAAGCCGTGGTCCGTCATCGAGCGACGGCTGGAGGCGGCGGCACAGGCGGGATTCGTCATCGCGCTCTACAATCCAATCTCGAAGGC
>VAZQ01000140.1 GCA_005883115.1 Alphaproteobacteria bacterium
TTCCGGCCCGACCTCATTGGGTCAGCCGATGCATTCGAGCGGCAGGTGACGCAGCTGATCGAGCGCATCAAGGCGACGCCACGGCGGCCCGGCGTCGACGACATCCGCATTCCGTCCGAGCGGGCATTTCACTCTCGCGAGCGCGCACTCCACGAGGGCTTGGAGATCGACCGGGTGGTATTCGATGCGCTCGTCGCACTGCGCGCGCGGTAAGGATAGCGCTGGGGCGGCATATTTCTGAGCCCTTTGGCTACCACGCCTGTCGTTCAATCCTCCGAAATCCGCGCCGCTATGGAGCCGCCCCCTACAACCGCCTCTCGCTCCGTGAAACGTGCCGCCAACTCGTCGAGCAGGCTGGGGATAGTGCGGTCGTCGGCATCGCAACCATGCGGAAAGTGTGCTCCGCGCTGAATTAGGCGACAGGCGGTGCCGGGCACCGATGCAAATTATGCGACGCGCGCCGGCAGAGCATCAGGACGCCACCTAACCAATTGGCCGGGCAGGTGCGCTACCACGCTACAACCGGTCAGAGGGGCAACTCCCGTCGCCTAAAGTGATATGTGCGGCGGCGACCGAACGGCCGGGATGCTGGCCGCCGTGACCACCGAGGTCATCTCGCATCTCGCCTTTTGCGCAGGCTGGCCTTCCGCAATGTGGGCCGCACAGCTAGCCTATACGATGCCGATCGAAAATCGGAAATCGAAGTGACGGTGAAGCGATGTCCAAGGACAACGTGGTGGTGGGATTCGTCGGGCTGGGCACCATGGGCGGCCGCATGGCTGCCAATGTGCAAAGGGCCGGTTTCAAGCTGGTCGTCCACGACCTGCACAGGCAGGCGGCCAGCCATCATCTTGCTGCTGGCGCTATCTGGGCGGACAGCCCGCGTGCACTTGCAAGAGAGGCCGACGTGATCTTCTCCTCGCTGCCGGAGCCGTCCGATGTGGAGGCGGTCGCGCTCGCGGGAGACGGCCTCATCGCTGGCATCAAGCCCGGCGCTGCCTATTTCGACCTGTCGACCAATTCGCTGAGTGTTGTGAAGAAGCTCAACGCTGCCTTCGCCCTGAAGGGTGCGCACATGCTGGACGCGCCCGTGAGCGGCGGCCCAGCTGGTGCAGCATCACGCAAGCTCGCAATCTGGGTCGGCGGGGACGAAAACGTCTTCGACCGACACAAGGCCCTGCTCGACGCGATCGGCGATAAGGCCGCCTATATCGGGCCGATCGGCAGCGCCACCGTGGCCAAGCTCGTCCACAATATGTCGAGCTATGCACTCGTCTGTGCGCTCGCCGAAACCTTCACCATGGGCGTGAAGGCGGGCGTCGAGCCGCTCGCGCTGTGGCAAGCGGTCCGCCAAGGCGCGGCCGGGCGCCGTTTTACGTTCGATGCTTTGATCGACCAGTTGCGACCTCGGCGTGCCCATGCGCATGTGCAATCTCACCCTCGCCGAGATGACGGAAGCTCTCGCGCGTGGCTGGGGCGGCCGCGATTCGCGCTCGGTAATGCTGCTCCAGCAGGAACGCGCGGGTGTCAAGATCGCGGTGGATCCCGAGCGGTTGGACGAAGCGCTCGCGCCTGCCATTCCAGGCTCCCGCTAAAAACCGCCTCAATAAAAACGGGATGCCAATGCGGCTCACGCAGCTTCGGTGAAGCGTGAGCCGAGGAAAACTGGGGAGCATGGTTCGACGCGACTACCGTGCTCGCCGTGGCGCGCCGCACGTCACCGTCGTCGTCGTTAACTTTGTTTTGACCTTTGGCGGCGGAAATTACGAAGCGGAGAAACAGCGCCGAATGGCAGCACGATGAAGGGTCCCGCTGTAGCGTTGCTGGTTTCCACGATCAGTCTCGTCGGCTGTGCCGGCCCTGCCGAGCTGTTTTTCAAAAACTCTATAGTAGTTGACCATCTCGACGGTAACTATCAACGCCTCGCGCGCTGCACATATGAGCATCTTGCCCAGCAACAGCATCAGTTGTCGGTGACCGATTTACGCGACCAGGAAACTGTCAGAATTGCTTTGACAAAGGCCCCACAAACATACTGGGAGCTCTCGTTCATCAATGAAGATGGCGGCAGGCAGACGCGGCTGGAAGTAACGTCAGGCTCTTTGCCAAGCGAGCACGCGCTCGCATTGGCTCGCGCGTGTGCGGCATAGGGGCAAGTCCAGGAAGACGCACCTACGGGTCCAATCGCGTGCGTGCAACACAATCAGCGTCCGCGCAGTTGAACGTTCTGATATCCGGCGGATTCAGTGGCGCATACGAGCAGCTTTTGCCGGAATTCGAGCGGACGAGCGGCATCAAGGTCACGACCGGATCGGGTGCGTCGCAGGGAGCAGGGCCACAAACGATTGCCGCGCAGCTCGCCCGCGGCGTGCCTACCAACGTGGTGATCCTCTCCAGGGAGGGCCTCAATGAGCTGATCGCCGCGAAGAGGATCGCCACCGGAACAGACGTGGATCTTGCCCGGGTACCGCTCGGCGTGGCAGTGCGGGCGGGGACTCCAAAGCCCGTCGTAAGTACCGTCGAGGCCTTCAAACAAGTCCTGCTCAAGGCCAAAATCGTCGCGATCCCTGGAAGCACCAGTGGTATCTGGCTTACGACTGATCTTTTTCCGCGGCTCGGTATCGCGGAAAAGATCAGCGTCAAGGTCACGCCGCGCGGCACGGACGCAACCGGTATGGTCGCCGCAGGAGGCGCGGATCTTGCGGTCATGCCAGTGAGTGAAATTGTGCACGCCCCGGGCGTCGACTTCGCAGGCAGCGTAGCGCCGGAGATCCAGTTCATCCAGACGATTTCAGCCGCCGTCGTTGCCGGCTCAGGAGACATTGAAGCGTCTAAACGACTGATCGAATTTCTTGCCTCCGCGCGCTCTGCCGAGGCAATTAGGAACAGCGGAATGGAGCCACTCGCGACCTCGAGGTAGGGCCCCGCTACAAAGCCTGGCTCCGCAAGTTGCGCAGTTCCAAAATGCTGTGTGTCCGCGGGCAATCTCCCAGGGCCCTTGCAGCAATCGCCAGCCCCAGCAAAATTAGAAGTTGACGCCCGCCACAGATGCGGTGCGTCACCCGCGGGCTTGACCCGCGGGTCCATCGCCGTCGTAAGAGCTTTTCTTTCGAAGCGGATGGATTGCCGGGTCAAGCCCGGCAATGACCGGTTGGCGCCGGCCGCGCGCGCGCACCAGTTCGCGCGGTTTGCGCCCCATCAGGCGGGCGCCGATGGGAAGGTGGCACACGGCGGCGGTTGTCGCCCAGCTGAGCGCGAGCGCGCCGGTGAACACGATTGCGGCCTTCGCGACCGCGAATAACGCCACGCCAAGCAAGAAGTACTGCAGCCAAAGCACGAAGACGTAGTGCACGAGATAAATGCCGTAGGTATTATCGGCGAGACTTTCCAAGACCGGCCGATGCCGCCGCGTCGTGTGCAAGAATAGTCCCACCAGCGCAAAACACGCGCTTGGCGCGCACAGCAGGAAGCCCAGATCCGCGAGGATTTGCAGTCCGGGCAAGCTTGTTCCGTTTACGATCAGCGCGGTCGGAACGATCCACAGCAGGAACGCCGCACCGGTGCCCGCGAGCCAGCGCCAGCAACGCTGTGCCAGCATCCCGTCGGGCTCGAGCAGCCCTCGCTCCAAACCGAACGCGCCGATCCCGAGACCGGCGAAGAAATAGATTGCGTATTGCGGCGCGAGGCTCGGTTGCAAGGCGAACGGGCCGAACTGCGCCCACTCCCATGGCGCAAACACGGCGGAGAGCGGCAGGTAAGCGACCGCCGAGATGCTCACCAGCGCGAGGAAGAAGCGGCCTGGATAGAGCCCGGCCTTGCCCGAGAGCCGGCCCAAAGCTTCGCCCGCGCGCGGAGCAAGCCAGAAGAGCGCAGCCGCCGTGACGTTGAACAGGAGCAAAATCCACAAGAACCACATCGGACCGCTGGGCCAGAACGGCAGCGCGATCCAGTGCGACCAGAACGCGGACCAGCTCGGATCGACCGCGGTGACGCGATAGACCGGATAATACGAAAGCGGCATCAGCACATAGAGTCCGACCGCGAACGGCACGCCGATCCGAACCAAGCGGTCATAGAGAAAAGTTCTCGCTCCCTTGCGCGACAGGCTCGGCCAGACAAACAGGCCGGACAAGAAGAACAGCAGATGCATGAGGTAGATGTATTGGAACGCACAGAACAGGTCGAAGCCGAACCAGCGCGCGCTATCGACGATGGGGTTTGCGCGCCAACCAAAAGGCGGCTCGTCGAACGGGAGCGGAGAGGCGGGTTGCGAGCCCAGATAGGCGATGAAGGCATGGAACGCCACCACCATCACGATGGCGTAGCCGCGCAGGTTGCTCAGTGCCAGGCTCGATCTGGACATGTGACGAACGCCCCTGGCGATCAACTCGCGCTATCGGACCGCGCCTTTGCAGTCGCGCGGCATTCTCCGATCGGCGCCATTATGCTTTAATTCGCCCGCCACACAACGAGCAGAGCGGCTTTCGGGTAGCGAAAAACTTGTCAGTCGCAACACACAAAGGCTGATCACGGCGTGCGCGTGAACTCTCTACCATGGCGGCGGCGGGCGCGCTTGGTCGGTTATCCGACTCAGCGCATCAGCACGCAGGCCGAGCTCCTGCGCTTGGCGCTGCGCTTCTTCAAAAACACTCGAGCTCGCCGCACGGTTCCCGTGGCGACGGTTCGGCGCCGGCTCAAGCGGATCGAACGTTTTGTTCCGCGTCCGCCGGCAGGCACGCTCACCACCCTGATCGACGGCAGCGGCGTCGATGCGGTTCGTATCGCGGTTGACGAGGCGCGCAGCGATCGCTGCGTGCTCTACTTCCATGGCGGCGCCTACGCGATCGGCTCGGCGGCGCTGTTGCAGGACTTCACCTGGCGGATTGGGGCCGCCGCGCGCGCCCATGTGCTCTACTTCGACTATCGGCTCGCCCCGGAGCATCCGTTCCCTGCCGCGCTCGAGGATGCGCTGACGGTCTATCGCTGGCTTGCCCAAGAATTCGATCCGCGGCGGATCGCCTTCGTGGGAGATTCGGCGGGCGGGGGTCTCGCGCTCGCGACGCTTTATAAGTTGCGCGACGAGGGCATGCCGCTGCCTGCCGCTGTGGTCGCCCTTTCGCCATGGACGGACTTGGCGCTGACGGGCCCCTCGTTGAAATTGAACGCCGCGGCCGATCCGATGCTCAACGTCGCGATCCTCCCGGCGGTCGCGAACGGTTACCTCGGCCGCGCCGACCCGCGCAATTACTATGCCTCGCCGCTCTATGGCGATGCGACTGGGCTCCCGCCCACGCTGATCCACGTTGGCAGCGACGAAATC
>VAZQ01000141.1 GCA_005883115.1 Alphaproteobacteria bacterium
CGTCGGGGAGGATTATCTCGCTGACGGCCACGTCGGCATGGCGCACCTTCCCAATCCAGCCGACGCCCACGACGTCACGATCTCGAGCTTCCAGCCCACGCCTGAGAGCAAGATCCTCGACCTGCTGCACTTGCCGCTTGCGGTCGATTGCGTGCGCTTTGTCGGCGAGGCGGTCGCATTGGTCGTGGCGGAAACGCTGGCGGCCGCGCGCGATGCTGCCGAGGCAGTGACTGTCGAGTACCAACTCCTGCCGGCGGTGACCGACGTCATGGAGGCGCTCGCGGACGGCGCGCCAGCGATCTGGCCGCAGGCGCCTGGCAACCTCGCGCTCGATTGCGCCTTCGGCGACCGCGCCGCGGTCGACTCTGCCATGGCCGCCGCGCACCTCGTCGTCGACGCGACGATCCGCAATCAGCGCACTTTCAGCGCGTTCATGGAGCCGCGTGCGGCGATCGGCAGCTACGATGCCACCGAAGCGCACTATACCTTGATCTCGGGATGCCAGGGCGCGCACCGCTTAAGACACGCGCTCGCGGGTTGCCTCAAAGTGCCGCAAGATTGCGTGCACGTGATCTGTCCCGATGTCGGCGGCGCGTTCGGATCACGCTTCAATATTTATCCCGAGCAGGTGGCGGTGGTGTGGGCGGCACGCCGTCTTCGTCGTCCGGTGAAATGGACCGGGGAGCGCAGCGAAGCCTTCCTCACCGACTATACCGCGCGCGACGTGGTTACGCGTGCGCGGCTCGCTTTCAGTCGCCGCGGCCGTATGCTCGGGCTGGCACTCGAGCTCACCGCCAATACCGGAGCACACACCGTCTCCTACGTTCCGCTCAGCAACGGTTATCGGGTTGCCCCGACCGTCTATGACGTGCCGATCGCATGGGTACGCCTGCGCGGCGTGATGACCAACACTGTGCCGACGGCGCCCTTTCGCGGCGCCGGCCGGCCCGAAGCGACCACCGTCATGGAGCGGCTCATCGATATCGCCGCAAGTCGCTTGAACATCGACCGGCTGGAGCTACGCCGGCGCAATCTGATCCGCCACGATAAGCTGCCCCATCGCACGGCAACCGGACTCACTTACGACAGCGGCGATTTCGCCGGCAATCTCGCTCGCGCGCTCGAAGCTGCGGACATGGAGGGCTTTGCGGCGCGCCGCAAGGAGGCAAAAAGGCGCGGCCGGCTGCTGGGGCTCGGTATCGCCAACTACGTCGAGACGCCGGTGGGCATGCCGCACGAGCGTGTCGTCATCAAGGTCTCGCCCGCAGGTCACGTCGTGCTTGTCGTCGGGACCCAATCGAGCGGACAGGGCCACGAGACGAGCTTCCGGCAAGTGGTTGCGGATCAGCTCGGTGTCGACGCGCAGGCGATCGATTTCATCAGCGGCGATAGCGCGGCGCTTGCTTCCGGCGGCGGGACCCATTCCGACCGTTCCATGCGCCTTGCGGGGTCGCTGATGGTCGAGGCGTCGCGAGCGGTGGTCGAAAAAGCGCGCCGCATCGCTGCCGTCATGCTCGAGGTCGCCGCAGGCGATATTTCCTTCACGGATGGTCTGTTCGTAGCGCCGAACACCAATCGCCGGCTGAACCTGTTTGATATTGCACGCGCCGCCGACGAGCTCTCCTCGCTGCCCGGCGACCTGCGCGGTCCGCTTGCGGCGGAGGCAAGCTTCACCGGGCGGATTCCGGCCTACCCGACTGGCGCCGCCGTCTGCGAGGCCGAGGTCGACCCGGAAAGCGGCGCCATCGAAATCCGCCGCTACACCTCGATCGACGACGGCGGCCAGCCGATCAATCCGCTCATTCTGCATGGCCAGGTGCACGGGGGCGTGGCGCAGGGAGTGGGCCAAGCAATGCTGGAGACGGCCGTCTACGAGCCCGGCTCGGGCCAGCTGCTATCCGCGAGCTTTCTCGACTATGCCCTGCCGCGGGCGGACCATTTTCCGCATTTCGAGGTCGCGCTGACCGAAGATCCGACAAAGGGCAATGCGCTGCGCGTCAAGGGCGGCGGCGAATCCGGCATCACGCCGAGCTCGGCCGTGCTCATGAACGCGGTCATCGACGCGCTCTCCGGCCTCGGCGTCGAGCACATGGACCCGCCGCTCACGCCGCAGCGCGTTTGGCAGGCGATCCGCGCTGCGGGGAAGGGTAGCGCGAGAGCACCGATTCCGATCGATAAATAACGGTTTAGTGGGGCGTCATGCCCGGCACGCAGTCAAGCTTGCGCAGAATGCGCGCATGACGTGGCAGACAGAGCTGTGCGTCATTGCCGGGCTTGACCAGGCTTGACCCGGCAATCCTCTTCGCAAAGATTGTTACGCAGAACGATGGACCCGGCGGGTCAAGCCCGCGGGTGACCGGAGGTCGTGTGCTACTGCGCGGCGGCGCTGCTGCCTTTCGCAGCGGCCGCGGGGGCGGCCCGCATGGAAGCCGCCGCAGGGGCGCGCGCGCGCAGATATTTGACGACGACCGAGCGATCGAGCTGCGCCACGGCGCTGTCCGGCAAGCGCTTCCACACCTCATCCATGCCGAGCAGCGGAATGCCGAGATAGCCGCGCACCGTCAGCACCTGTCCGTCGGGGCTCAGCGTCATCATCGCGCGGTAGATGGTGCCATCGCGCGGATCGAGGATATTGCCGTTCTCATAGCTCAACCCGTTGCGCCTCATGTCTCTGATGAACGAGAGGCCGAGCAGCGGCGCATTCCTGCGGTCGTCGGTGCACCTGGCGCAGGTCGGATGCGGATCGTCGCCCGGACGCGCAAACAGCTTTGCAAATGCCCCCTCGAAGACCCCCTTGCGCTCCACGAAGATAAACCATCCCACCGACTTGCCGGCCTCGTCCTTCTTCTCCCATAGCCCGGCAACAGTTGGCTCTGCGGCTTGGATCGGAAGTGCAGCGCTCGTGAACGCCACCATGCTCGCGATGAGCAGTATCGAAATCCGCGTTTTCAAAGGCGCAATCCCCCGCTGTGAGGCTCAACCGCCATCGCGCAACAATATGCCCATTTCAGGGCGCGCCGGTGCAGCGCAATCCGCTTGCGTCACGCACAGAGACGGATTCCGTCGCAATACCGCCATGGTCCGCAAAAATCTCGGCTCTAACAGCGATTTCACCGCTTTTGCGGCCGGTCCGCGGCCTCATGAACTGCACTGCGCTCCTCGCAGCGAATGTCCCGAAAGTGGTAGATTGCACGCAAGCCCAGGCACTCATCCTCATGCCGCTGATTTACCGACTCGCATCTCGCAACTTATTGCACGAC
>VAZQ01000142.1 GCA_005883115.1 Alphaproteobacteria bacterium
AACGGGATCGCGTCGCGCACATTGGCGAGCCCGGTGATGTAGGCAAGCGTGCGCTCGAATCCGAGGCCGAACCCCGCGTGCGGAACCGTGCCGTAGCGGCGCAGATCTCGGTACCAAGCGTAGTGTTCCTTATCGATGCCGCGCTCCACCATGCGCGCCTCGAGCACATCGAGCCGCTCCTCACGTTGGCTGCCGCCGATGATCTCGCCGATGCCCGGTGCGAGCACGTCCATCGCGGCGACGGTTTTTCCGTCGTCGTTCACCCGCATGTAGAACGCCTTGATGTCCTTCGGGTAGTTCATCACGATTACCGGCTTCTTGGCGTGTTCTTCGGTGAGATAGCGCTCATGCTCGGACTGCAGGTCCATGCCCCATTTTACCGGGAACTCGAACTTCACATTCGCGCGCTCAAGCACTGCGATCGCCTCGCCATAATCCATGCGCACGAATTCCGAGCCCACAATACCCTCGAGCTTGGCACATAGCCCCTTCTCGATCCGCTCGTCGAAGAAGGCCAGATCCTCCTGCCGTTCCTTCAGCAGCGTCGAGAGGGTGAATTTCAGCAGCCGTTCCGCCAGCGTTGCATTGTCCGAGAGGTCGGCAAAGGCGATCTCCGGCTCGATCATCCAGAACTCGGCGAGGTGACGGCTGGTATTGGAGTTTTCGGCGCGGAACGTCGGGCCAAACGTGTAGACCTTAGTGAGCGCGAGACAATACGCCTCCACGTTGAGCTGTCCCGAGACGGTCAGGAATGCCTCGCGGCCGAAGAAATCTTTACCGAAATCCACCTGCCCCTGCGGCGTGCGGGGCAGATTGGCGAGATCGAGCGTCGAAACTCGGAATAGCGCGCCTGCGCCCTCGGCATCGGAAGCGGTAATGATCGGCGTGTTGACCCAGAAAAAGCCGTTCCCGTCGAAGAAGCGATGGACCGCCTGCGCCAGCGTGTGCCGCACCCGCGTCGCCGCCGCGATCACGTTCGTGCGCGGCCGCAAATGCGCCACCTCGCGCAGGAACTCGAGCGAGTGCGGCTTCGGCTGAATCGGATAAGTATCGGGATTGTCGACCCAGCCGACCACCCTCACGGCGCTCGCCTGCATCTCGAAGGGTTGACCCTTCGCCGGCGAAGGCACGATCGTCCCCCTCGCCTCCACCGCGCAACCAGTCGTGAGGTTAAGGACTTCGTCGGTGTAATTGGACAGCGTGTTGGGCACCACCACCTGCAGCGGATGGAATGAGGAGCCGTCCGACAGATGCACGAAGGAAATTCCAGCCTTCGAGTCGCGCCGCGTGCGCACCCAGCCTTTGACCGTCACCGGCGCGTTCTGCGGCGCCTCTCCGGCCAGGACGGCGCGCACGCTGAATTCGTTCTGGTGCATTGATCGAGACTCGCTGTTCGGAGTCATGTCTTCCTTGCCAATGTTCGAACCGATGTAAACCCTCCGCCCGATCAACCCTCCGGCGGCACCGGGCATGGGCGGCGATCCTCGCCGACGGCAACATAGGTGAAAATGCCCTCGGTGACCGCGATCTGCTCCTCTCCGATACCGCGCCGCACCCAGCTCTCGACCTTCACTGTGATTGAGGTTCTGCCCACCTTGATGATTTCGGCATAACAAGTCACCTCATCACCGATAAAAACCGGACGATGAAAGGTCATAGCGGTGATCGCCACCGTCACGGCGCGGCCTTTCGCGCGGCGGCTTGCGGCCGCTCCGCCTGCGAGATCCATCTGCGAGAGCAGCCAGCCGCCGAAGATGTCGCCGTACGGATTTGCATCAGCCGGCATGGCGATGGCGCGCAGCGCCGGCTCCGTTTTGGGTGGCCCATCCGGCCTGTCGGAGGCGTGCATGGCGAATCCCAAGGTAGAGGCGAGCGGGTATCTCATTCAAGCTCAGGCCGTAACATGGTCGCGACCCGCGAGCGGTTTCGCTGGCATCGCAAACCGCTCTCGCTTATTGAGAGATTGCGTCTACCGTGCGGAGGCGCGCTGCCGGAAAAGCGTTTGGGAGGACCATGCATGTCCAGCGAAATTCTCACTGCCCACAAGGGACCGGTGCTGGAAATCACGCTCAATCGGCCACAGACCGGAAACGCTGCCTCGGACGCCATGGCAGTCGAGCTGACCAAGCTCCTGCTCGGTGCCGGCGATACATCGGAGATCGTAGTTCTGCGCGGTGCGGGACAAGATTTCTGCGTCGGCCGCGAGACCATGGGTAAACGCCCGCCCGGCCCCCCGCCCGAGGCATTCGAGCTGCGCCGCCGCAACGACGTGGTATTCAACTGCTATGGGGCGTTCCGCCGCTGCCAAATTCCCGTAATCGGGGTGGTGCGCGGCCGCGCCTTCGGTTTCGGCTGCGCCATTGCCGCGGTCTGCGACATCACACTGGCGGCCGATACCGCCAAGTTCCAGGTTCCCGAGATGGCACACAACATCATGCCGACCATGGTCATGTCGGCGTTGGTCGATCGCGTGCCGCGCAAGGCGATGACCTATCTGGTCTGGTCCACCGCGATTATCGATCCGCAACGCGCGCGCGAGGCGGGCATCGTCAGCGAAGTTCTTCCCGAAGCCGAGCTCGACAGGGTCGTCGAGGCGCTGTGCAAGCAAATCATGGCCGCGCCGCGGCCGGCCCGCGTCGGATGCAAGGACTACGCGCGCGCCGCGCTCGACATGGATGTCGCCGGCGCGATTGAATTTGCCCGTAGCATCCACGCAGTGATCAATTCCTCGAGCGAAATGCTGCCGGCGGGTCATAAATAGAAGGCACAGAGCGATGCCGAGCCGCAATGTCGATTTGGACAAGTACCGGCTGCGCCGATTCGTCGAACTGCTTATTGACATGGATGAGGTCGAGACGCATGCCGAAGCAGTGCCGTTGACTCGGCTGAGCACGATTATCGAAGGGACCGACAAGGCAGTCCTGTTCAAAAGAGCAGGCCCCGAACAAGTAGAGATCGTTGCGAAGACCGCGGGTAGCCCAAGGCGCTTGGCTGCCGCGTTCGAGGTCAGCGAGGACAAGCTCCACGACGAGTATTTCAGACGGCTCGCCAATCCCCAGCCGGTGGTGGAGGTGCCTTCCGGCGAGGCTCCGGTACACGAGGTTAAGATAACGGGCAAAGACGTCGATCTGACGAAGCTCCCCTTCCACCCGCAACACGCGTACGACGGCAGCTGTTATCTCAGCTCGGCCATCGATTACACGATCGATCCGGCGACCGGACGAAGGAATGTCGGCTGCCGTCGCCTGAGCTTGCGCAATCGATATGAGACTGGGACCAATGTAACCGCCCCGTCCGATCTCAAGCGCATTTACACGGCATCCGTGGCACGCGGCGAACGCTTGCCGATCACCTTTACGGTCGGCGCGCATCCGCTCGATTTCTTTGCCGCGACGACGCGGCAGGGCGGTGACGAGCTGACATTGATCGCGACGTTTCGCGGCGAGCCGGCGCCGGTGGTCAAGAGCCTCACCAACGATATCCTGGTGCCGGCGGATGCGGAGATGACGCTCGAAGGTTATCTCGACGAGCGCGGCTATGCGGAGCCGGAAGGGCCTTACGGCGAATATATGGGCTATTACGGCGCGATCCACATGGATCCGGTGTTTCATTGCACCGCGATCACCATGCGACGCGACGCGCTGCACCACACGCTCCTGCACGGCTCCGCGCGCGTGCTCGATCAGACGGACAGCGCCGTCATCAGTGCAATGCGCACCGAGGCCGAGGCAATGAAGATCCTCAAGGTGACCGTGCGCGAGCCGGTCGCGGTCTATTTGCGGTCCATGTCAGGCGGCGACAACACGCTGCGCGTCTCGATCAAGCAGCGCGCCCTCGGAGAGGCCAAAGCG
>VAZQ01000143.1 GCA_005883115.1 Alphaproteobacteria bacterium
GGTAATTTCGCGGACGCCGCGCGACGATTTGCTGCACGCCTGTCTTGACGGCCTCGGTTGCAAGTGCGGCGACTGGAATCTGCCATGGCGCCGAGGGAATGAGCTGCGTGGCCGGAAGCACGCCCTCACGTATAAGCTTGTAGACCGAGCCAACACAGATTCCCAAGCGCAACGCTGCTTTGTCGACGCAGATTGTTTGCTCCGTCTGCGAGGCCGGATCGAATGGCGCGATGCCGAGGCGTTCGCGCAATTCCCGAACACGCACGGTGGTCCAGGCTTTTCCGTCAGCTGGCTTGCAGCGCATCCGGTTCATGGTCACCGCCACCTGGTAGTCGGGCCAATGACCGCCAATCTTCCGGATCACCTCTACCGGGTTCGGGCGGCGATCGTCAGGGTAACCGCCGGTTCGCACGCGCGGAACGCGCAATTCGGTGTGGCGTCCACCATTCCAATGGATTGTGACGACAGCCTCATTTGTCGTGTCGTCCAGGTCGATCAAGACTTCCCGGATCAGGATATGAGCAATCCGCTGCTTGGTTCGCGTGTCGGTGCTCGGTGTGTTCCAAACGGAGGGCAAATCATGCGCGAGCGACATCAATGCCACGCGATCGACCTTCGGCCGGAGCGCCGCTGCTGCATCGTGCTTTTGGAGTCGCTCTTCGAGACCTGCGACGCGCTCAAGTGCTACGTTCCAGCGCGTTTCGAGCTCGCGCGCAACGAGCCGCTTGGTAGGATCGACGGCCTCATATCGGCGCGCCGCCAATGATGCCTCATAGCGCGCTTCTTCCAGTTCGTGGTTGAGCGCCTGCCGGACATCATCATCGGCTTTTGCAGCTTGCTCGGTTGCTTTGATGGCAGCCTCGACGGCATGTCCCGAGACGGCTTCGACGATCTGGGCGGCGACCGCTTTATCGATACGCAGACCACCAATCCCGATGCAAAGCCAACTGCCGACATGACTGTCATCGCCACGGCAGTGATAGCGGTAGGGACGGGCGAAGCTTGTGCCATAGAAGACCCGCATGACGCGGCCGCATCGTGCACAACGAACGAGACCGGTCAGCAGCGCACGTCCGCCACGCGCCGACTTTCTGTCGGTACGCCTCTGCATGTGGGAGTTCTCCGATATCAGCCGCTGGTTCGCTTCGAAGTCTTCCCAGCTTATGTAACCGGGGTGATGATCCCGGAGCAAAACATTCCAGGCGCTCATCGGCTTGCTGTGTCCGGTAGTCTTCCTGGCGCGGCCCTCCACCACCGTTGTGCGGTTGGTGGTTCGGCCGAAGACGTAAGCGCCCGCGTACATAGGATGACGCAATACCTGCAGAACTGAGTGGTAAGCGGCACGTCGCCATTCGATTTTGCAACCGATAGCACTGCGCCGTGTCACGGGTAGCTTGATTCCTGCGTCTTGTGCCCAGAGCATGACCTGGCGCGCGCTGCCAAGTTCGCGGAACTTGTCGAGGACCATCCGAATAGCTTCTGCAACCCGCTCATCAGGCTCCATCTCGATTTGACCGATCTCGTTCCAGCAGTACCCCGGCGGCAGAGCGAAACGCAGCTCACCGCGCAAGGCCTTCGAATCGCGCGCAGCAAGCCCGCGCTGGCGCAGCAGGCTCAATTCGTACTCCGACATCGTGCCCTTGAGACCAAGCAGGAGACGATCATTGACCAGCCGTGGGTCGTAGGTCCCATCCGGATCGACCACCAGTGTGCCAACCAACGCACACAGGTCGATGAGGTGGTGCCAATCCCGGCCATTGCGAGCGAGGCGCGAGGCTTCGATGCAAAAGACTGCGCCGACTGATCTGGTACATACGGAGGCGACAAGCTTCTGGAATCCTGGCCGCTCAATTGTACCAGACCCCGATCGACCCAAATCGTCGTCGATGATAACGACCGATGCAAAACCCATCGTCCGCGCCGATTCGGCCAAGGCGTACTGGCGTCGCTGGCTCTCGGTGTTCTCTGCGACCTGTCCCATGGTCGACTGCCGCACATAGACCACGGCTCCCCGGCCGAGGTGGTCAAGCGTGATCTTCGGATTCATCACGCCCTCCGATCGCTTGGGTTTCCTCATTGGCTTCATTGGCGCCCCCGTCGAGCGCCTCCAGAAGCAGGTCGGCCAGTGCCTGGACCAGTTCGGGTGATCTTTGCGCTACCAGTCGTAAGGCTCCTTCGTGGCTCAGCTCGAGCACGAGCTGTCTTCGTGGTCGTCCTGTCATCGCGCGACTCCTCTTCCTTGGAGGGGTCCGATGATCCATGATCCCGTGAGTGATTCGTCAAAACGCCGCGCAACTCGTTCAGCGCGTCGATCGATATCTGCGGCGGTCCCACGGACATCGCCGCGCATACCGACGCGTCGCACATCCACACGGGAATCTCCCATGAGACGTCAGCGCGGACCTCAAGATGAACAATCTGTTCACCCC
>VAZQ01000144.1:0-4283 GCA_005883115.1 Alphaproteobacteria bacterium
TTCCTCATGGCCGGAAAGGCGACCCGCGGCGAACGCTTTCTTGGCCCGCCCTTCGCGCTGCTTGTCGCGAGCATCCTGCGCATCGACGATCCGTTCGGTCAGCCCGGCATGGACTGCGATGTCGTTCAACTCACCGAGGGCATCCTGTAGTTTCTCCAATCCAGCCACGAAGCGCTGCCTTCGGCGCGCAGCTTTCTTGCCCGGGAAGGCGCCGGCAAAGAATTCCGAGGCGTACCGGAGGTTCTTGGCTTGGAGGCGCATCTTATGCCGCCGCTGCGGGTCGAGCTCGCGGAGCTGTGCACCGGCTTTCAGAAGCTTCTTCCAGCGGCGCCGCAGCTCGTCGGCGGCAGTACCGACAATCGGCTGTTCTCGCAGCATGCGCGTGAGATCGTCGGGGTTGCGCGTCCAGTCGCCGGCTTCGATCCAGCAGGCAGTATCGAGAACAAGCCTACGAAAGCGTGTGGATTCGACGGCGGTGCAAGCCCGCGCAAACGCCTCCTCGCGTCTTTGCTGCAGGTCCTTGGCGAGGACCGCCACCCCCGGGCCATTCGGTTTGCCGTGTGCGACCGGCCTCACGACGCGACTGATAAAGACATGGAGTTCGCGCGCTGGACCCAGCTCCTGCGTGATCCACTTGAATTGAGTCTTCATCTCCTCCGTCTGCGGATCACGAAGCATGTCGGCGAACAACGAGATTGCCGCACGCAAGCGCCGAAGCGCGACTCGCATCTGGTGCACGCCCTCGGGGTCGCCGCGCAGCGTGGCTGGCTTATTGGCGACAAGCTGGCGTAGGCATGCACTGGCAATAGCTTGAAATGCGGCTTGCCGGCTCCAATCCGGTGCGAGCGCGACCGGTGCCGCCTTGACCGCCCGGGGCTCCTCGCCGGCAATGAGCGCGTAGCCGCGCTCGGCCTTGCTCTTGACCGCAAGTTGGACCGGCACTTCCTCGGCCAGCACGCGCGCGAGCTTGAAAAGCTCGGCCGATTCGCCTCGCTTGAGCTCCAGTTCCAACTCGCAGAGTGGCGCGGACTGACGACCTGCTTCGACCTTTCCCTTGTCGACGGTGAGCTCGATCTCGCTGTCCCCACTTCGGATCGGATAGACCGTGCGGCGCACACGCGTCTCGAAAATCGGCTTCAAGCCGCGCCGCACGGTCTTGTTGAACACGGGTCTGAGCGCCGGATCCTTCGTGACATCGAGTTCGGGCTGCCTGCCGCCGATTTGGTGCTCCCATTCGTTGCGGGCAAACAAGACAGCGCTTTCGTCGCTTTCCTGCTTGATTGTCTGTACGTGGCGGCGGCCCACGCGCCGCACCCGCAGTGACAAGCCCTTATTGCGGAGCTTTAACTTATCAGTGTCGAAATAGACCGATACGAGGGTTTCGGGCTTGGATGACTTCTTCCGCGCCGCCTGCAGTAACGAGCTGCGAGACAGCCGAGTCAGACTATCGGCGGGCACTTCAAGCTTGAGCTCGACCTCACGCGCGGGCGACATGGGAAAAGACGCTGAAATTGATATCGGGATGATCCCCGATTTGGTTCGCCATTTCTAGAGGGACGATTTGGGCAGCCAATGACAATTGTGGCGGCTGCGGTTCTCCCGTGCTTTCGCAAGTCTCGCGCGCAAACGAGCGCTAGTATGCGGCGCCGGCTCGCGGTCATTTGAAACGTCCAGCTTTTTGCCGCACAGCTAAGGTGCGACCTGCGCTGGGCTTCGTTGATCGCTCCGTGCAGCCCGGCCGGCCTGAGAACGCGAGTTCTCGCTTGACCGCGGCTTGCTGCATTCCGTCTCGGCGGGTGTCGCCCTAGCGATACCGCTTCGCAGCAGCGAGCAGCGCCTCGTAATCGTCTTTGACCTTTGGGTTGGCCGAGAGGATCGACGCCGCGACCGGAGATACCGCATCGATGTAGCGTTTGGATTCCTCGGGCGAGATGGTGATCATCTCGCCGCCGTTCTTTTTCCAGATCTCCTCCTTGCTCTGGATGTCATTGATGTTCCAATCGCCGAATACCTCTTCCGCTTTGCGCGACTCCTCGCGCACGATCGCCTCGAGTTCGGGACCGAGCGATTTGAGCCAGCGGCGGTTGGCCACCACCGGAGCTGCAAACAGTGTCCCCGGGAGGTATGTCATTGGCTTGGCAATGTCGTAATACTTGAAGGCGACGTACGGCGCCGCGGCACCCACCATCCCATCAATGGTCTTGTTCTGCATGGCTGGAAGCGCCTCGCCGAGCGGCAGCGAAACCGGGATGACGCCGACCTTCTTGAGGGGCTCCACTTGGATTGGTGCGCCGCCCTGGGTGCGGATTTTCTGACCCTGGAAATCGGCGACCGTGCGAATCCCCTTGTGGGTCAGCAACATCAGCGGGCTGTAGAGGCTGGGAGCGAGGATCTCGACGCCCTTGTCGCTGCCCCAGCTCGCGAGCCGTGCGCGGACGTCCGGGTCGTTGAGAATCTTGAAGCCGTGGCTCACGCTGTCGAATAAGCCAGGCGCGTCGAGCACTTGAAACCGAGGCTCGAGACTGATCCAGAATCCGTTGGCAGAGGCGGCCGCCTCGATGGTTCCGAGCGCCACGCCCTCGACCACCGCGGGAAGTTGGCCCAGCTGATTGGTCGGATAGATCTCCACTTTGATTTTGCCGGCTGAGCGCTGCTCGATGCCGGCCTTCATCCGCTTGAAGTACTCATAGGTCACGTCGTTGATGGTTGGCTGCGACAGTTTCATGGTGAACTGCTGCGCGCGCGCCGGTACTGCGGCCAAAAGCACGCTCACTGCGATGCCGGCCACAGCCAAACGCCTGGTGGTCACTTGCATGTTCTTCCTCCCTTTCTGGAGTTTTTCAGCCTTTGGCGAGCAGGGTGCGCACGCCGATCAACGAGATTTCCGGGACGTAAGTGATGAGCGCCAGCGCGATCAGATAGATTATCACGAACGGCAGAATGCCGCGGTAGATGGTCTCGAGCTTGAGCCCGAGCACGGACTGCGCCACGAAAATGTTGATGCCGAAGGGCGGATGAAACAAGCCGATGGCCAGGTTGACCGTGACCACGATGCCGAAATGAACGCTGTTGATGCCTACGGCCTTTACGATCGGCACCAGCAATGGGCTCAGCAGCAGGATCGCCGACAGCGGATCGAGGAAGCAGCCCACCGCCAGGAGTAATACGTTGATCGCGAGCAGGAGCATCCAGGCCGAGACATTCAAGGATTGCAGCCACGCGGTCACGGCAGCCGGGATCTGATTGACGGTGAGAAGCCACGCGAACACCCCGGCGCAGGCGACAATGATGAGGATCTGCCCGGTGAACATTACGGTCGCAGCGGCGGCTTCGACGATGTCGCGCCAGCCCAGTTCGCGAAATATGAAGGCGGTCACGAACGCGGCATAAACGCAGGCCACGGCAGCCGCCTCGGTCGGTGAAAACACGCCGCCATAAATACCGCCGAGAATGATGACCGGTGCGCCCAGTGCCCAGACACTGCGGGCCGCGGCGTGCAAGAACCGCGCAGGATCGAACCGCTCTCCGGCCCCGAACTTCTCGCGCTTGGCGCGCCAGACGACGTAGGCCGCGATCATCACGGCGATCATCAGTCCCGGGATAACTCCCGCAGCATAGAGCCGCGCCACGGATTCCTCCGCCGCCGCGCCATAGACAATCATCGGAATGCTCGGCGGAATGATCACGTCGATCGCGCCCACGGCGGTCATGAGCCCGGCGGTAAACGTTTCAGGATAGCCGGCGCGCCGCATTGCCGGCACCATCACCTTCCAAATGGTGGCGACCGTCGCGGCGCTGGCGCCGGAGATCGCGCCGAAAATCGCGGAGGTGCCCACCGCCGTGACGCCTAAGCTGCCGCGAACAGAGCCGACGCCGGCTTGCACGAAATCGACCAGCCGTTGCGCGACACTGCCGCGGCCCATCAATTCACCTGCATAGATGAAGAACGGGACCGCGAGCAGCGGCGTGGCGTTGACGGAGCCGAACAGGTTCTGGTGCACGATGACGAGCGGCACGTGCATGAAGAACACCAGCGCGACCGCCACGCCGGTCAGCAGCACCACGAAGATCGGAAATCCGATCAGAAGAAGAATGACCGGCACGACGAAAAGGGCAAACGTCATTCCCACACCTTGCCGTCTGCGGGGGCTGAGGGGGCTGCATGCTCCGCTTCACGTCTTGTAATGACCGTGCCGAGGCGCCAGCATGCGACCAGCAGGATCAGTGCAAAGCCGAGCGCGACGGCGCCATGCGGAATCCACATGGGGACGCCGGCCATGTCG
>VAZQ01000144.1:4344-5632 GCA_005883115.1 Alphaproteobacteria bacterium
GGCGGCATAAAAATACGATTGCGAAAGCACGAAGCCGGCAAGCAGAATGAGGAGAGCTGCTCGGCAATCCGCAGCACAACGCGCAGCGATGCCGGCATGAATCGGACAAGAACGTCCATCCGCAGATGCTCGTTACGCCGGGTCACCACCACGGCGCCCAGAAATGTCATGGCAACCATGACGAAAACCTGCACCTCATCCGATCCGAGCAAGGAGAGCCCGAACAGGTAACGGCCGAGGACATTCGTGAAGTTCAATAACACCGCAACGATGAAGGCGAGCGCCAGCGCGAGTTCGATGATTCGGGCGAGCAAGTCCAAAGCCTTGTCAATCATCGCGTCAGCCCCAGCCCGGCCTATCTCCGGACGTATCGTCAAAGGCCCGTTGCAACTGGCCAATAGACTAGACTCTTGGATGTTGCCGTTAACGCCACCACGCCGTCGTCGCGTATGAGTCGCCCGCTCACCGTGACAATTTAGCCTTTCAGCTTCGGCGCGTCGGCGATATCGGTGACCTCCCATTCTATGTGGGCGCGGTCCCCGGCGCGCACCGGCTGCAGCAACCGCACTGATGCTTCCAGCCCGACATTCGGCCGCCACGGGCGCAGATAATCCGGCACCGCAGCCAGCATCATCGAGAAGGTTTGTATTCCGCTGGCGATGAGCCAGCCGAAGGAGGACGCGGCCGCCGCGGCTTGGTCGTGATGCAGCGGATTGCTGTCACCGACATAGGTCGCGAATTGGCGAATTGAATCCTCCGTAAAGGCCACCTCCTTGCCGAACCGGTCGCCAATGCGCATGCCCCTGGGAGCGTCCCGCGCGCTGCTCCGTTCAATTGCCATCGAGTCCCAGAATCGGCTCATTGGTCGCGACCAGCTTCAGCCGATCGCTGTCGAAATGCGCGATCTTGCCGTCGAGTCCTCCGGTCAAGCATCCGTACCAGATCGCCTCCTTCATCTGGGTGTCCCGGCGCAGGATCTCGACTTCGTTCTCGAATTCAACAAATTGATAGTGGCCACGCTTGGGATGCACCTTGCAGTGGCCTGATTTCCTCGCCGCGTCGACCAATGAGGAAAATTCCGGAACGTTGAGGACGTAGAACCCGCTCATGCCAAGGTGTTCTCCTGCGCTTGAGCCTGTGAAGCCTGCACGAATTTCACCTTGTTGCGCCAGAGTTGCTCGATGTCGGTCCAACGCCCGCATGCCTCGAGTTCCATCGCCGCTTCGATCGTTGCAGCCGCATCCACCGCATCCGGCTCCCCGACATCGCGCAGACTGCGCGTGATCTC
>VAZQ01000095.1 GCA_005883115.1 Alphaproteobacteria bacterium
TCCGCCTCAATTCCTCGACGAGCTGCGGGCGCGGCTTCCGGTTTCGGAAGTCGTAGGCCGGCGGGTGCGGCTCAAAAAGGCCGGGCGCGAGTGGAAAGGGCTTTCCCCGTTCAACAAGGAGAAGACGCCGTCGTTCTTCGTCAACGACCAGAAAATGGCGTGGTTTGATTTTTCCTCCGGCAAAAATGGCACGATCTTCGACTTCGTGATGATGACCGAAGGGCTCAGCTTCCCCGAGGCGGTCGAGCGGCTGGCCGCGCAAGCCGGCATACCGCTGCCGAAGATCTCGCCCGAGGAGGAGGCACGGGATGAGCGGCGCAAAACCCTCAACGACATCGTCGAGCTGGCGGCCAAATTTTTCGAGGACGCGCTCGCCTCGCGGGCGGGTGCAAAAGCGCGTGGTTACCTGGCCGACCGTAGGCTTGATTCCGCGATGCAGGTCAAGTTCCGGATAGGTTATGCACCACCGGAACGGTTTGCCCTCAAGGAACATCTCGGCAACGCCGGAATACCGAGCGCCGACATGATCGAGGCGGGACTGCTCGTCGCTGGCGACGACATTCCGGTTCCCTACGACCGCTTCCGCGACCGGGTGATCTTTCCAATCGCGGATTTGCGCGGCCGCGTCATCGCCTTCGGCGGTCGCGCGCTCGATAAGGAGGCTCAGCCCAAATACCTCAACTCGCCGGAGACGGCGCTCTTCCATAAGGGCGCAACCCTTTACAACGTCGCTGCCGCGCGCATGGCTGCGCACAAGGGCGCGCCGTTGATTGCGGTGGAAGGCTATACCGACGTGATCGCCATGGTCAGCGTTGGCTTCGAAGCGACCGTCGCGCCGCTCGGCACCGCGCTCACCGCCGAGCAACTGGTTCTGCTCTGGAAAATGGCGGACGAGCCCACGCTATGCTTCGACGGCGATGCCGCCGGGCGGCGCGCCGCCTATCGCGCGATCGATTTGGCTTTGCCCCTCATCAAACCGGGCAAGAGCTTGAAATTCGCCAGCTTGCCGGAAGGTCACGATCCCGATGATCTCGTGCGCGCTGGGGGCCGCGAGGCGATCAACGAAATCATCTCCGCCGCGCGTCCGCTCGCGCATGTGTTGTGGATGCGAGAAACCGAAGCCGGCAGCTTGGAGACGCCCGAGCGCCGAGCAGCGTTCGAAGCACGGCTTGCCGAGGTGACGGCGATGATCGCCGACGACTCCGTGCGCAAGTATTATCGCCGCGACTTCGGCGATCGGTTGCGGCGGCTGTTCGAGGGCGGCGAGCGAACTACGCGGCAGCGGCTCCCACGCTTCACAAAACGCGAATGGTCGGCGAACACAGGTGGCCGGACCGGGCGCTATGCCCCGCCGGCTGCGCGCAATTCGCTATCCGCTGCGCGCTCACTGGCTGAGCCTTATGTCGCCGCGAGCGCGCAGCTTTCCTCGAGCGCCGTGCATCGCGCGCACCGTGCCGCCATTGCGCCACGGGAGGCGCTTATCTTGCAGGCCGTGATCAATCATCCTTGGCTCTTGCACGAGCATTTAGAGGAATTCGCGGCGGTAGAGCTCCGCCAGGCCGAAGCCGCCAAGCTCAAGAGCGAGCTGATCGATATTTTCGCCCACGGCCGCGCCCCGGACGGGGCCGCCATGGTGGCTGAGCTCGGCCGCCGGGGACTTGCCGACGCGATCGGGCGCATTCACAGCGCGGTCTCCACGCCCTCGGTTTGGGGGGCACGGCTGGAGGCTGCCCCCGACGACGTTTTGACGACATGGAAGCAGCTTGTCGCCTTGCATCGGCAATGGCATTCCTTACTTAAGGAACTCAGAGATGCGGAACAGGCCCTGGGCCAGGATCCCACCGAGGCTAACTATTCCTGGTTGCAGGATGTGAAGGCTCGGCTGGGGCTGGTTGATGGAACCGAGGCGCTGATCGAGGGTTTTGGAGCCTCCTCGGGTCGGGCGGTTCAGTCTCTATGAATGCTGGGAAGCCAAGGGGTGCCCCGGAGTGGAACCGGAGCTAAGCCTTTGGCTTTCTGTTGTAATGGAGGCTTAATCGGGGCTTAAGCGGGCTCCGGCGAAACTCGGCGGGTGCGAATCGAGGCA
>VAZQ01000096.1 GCA_005883115.1 Alphaproteobacteria bacterium
TGGGCGTGAACGTGGTCGAGACCGAGGAGACGAGCGAAGAGGGCGAGCAGTCGGGCGAAGAGGCTGAGGAGGAGGCCGAGAGCGAAGGCGGCGAGCTCGTGGAGGTGCAGCAGAAGGTCCCGGCCAAGGCCGAGACCAAGGAGCCGACCGAACGCACCGACGATCCAGTGCGCATGTATCTGCGCGAAATGGGCTCGGTCGAGCTGCTCTCGCGCGAAGGCGAGATCGCCATCGCCAAGCGCATCGAGGCCGGCCGAGAAGCGATGATCGCTGGGCTGTGCGAAAGTCCGCTCACCTTTCAAGCCATCATCATTTGGCGCGACGAGCTCAACGAGGGCAAGGTCTTCCTGCGCGACATCATCGATCTTGAAGCGACCTACGCCGGCCCGGACGCCAAAGTGATGCCCGCGCCCGTGATTGGCTCCGATGGGCAACCGATCGGGGCAACAGGGGCCGAGCCGGCTGCCGGCGCCTCTGTGCTGGCGCAAACCCCTGCACCGCCGTCCGCGCCCGCGGCGGCCACCCCGTTCAAGGGAGCGGCGGAGCGCCATAACGGGGAAGAGGGCGAGGGCGCCGAGCCCACGCCGAGCGAAGCGGATTTCGACGACGACGACATGGAGAACTCGCTCTCGCTCGCCGCCATCGAGGCCGAGCTCAAGCCGAAGGTGGTCGAGACGTTTGACAATATCGCCGATGCCTACAAACGGCTGCGGCGCCTGCAGGACCAGGACATCCAGAACAAGTTGCGCAACGATTCGCTCTCGCCCGCGCAGGAGCGCCGGTACAAGAAGCTCAAGGACGAGATCATCAGCGAGGTGAAGTCGCTGCGGCTCAATCAGGCGCGCATCGACGCGCTGGTCGAGCAGCTTTACGACATCAACAAGCGCCTCGTGGGTTACGAGGGCCGCCTGATGCGGCTCGCCGAGAGTCACGGAGTAGTGCGCGAGGATTTTCTCAGGAATTACCAAGGCTCCGAGCTCGATCCGCGCTGGCTCAACCGCGTGTCCAAACTGAGCGCGAAGGGCTGGAAGAGCCTCGTCGCCAGAGACAAGGATAAGGTCAAGCAGCACCGCCACGAGATCCAGATGCTCGCTGGTGAGACCGGGCTCGAGATCGGCGAGTTCCGCAAGATCGTGCAGATGGTGCAGAAGGGCGAGCGCGAGGCGCGTCAGGCCAAGAAGGAGATGGTGGAGGCGAACCTGCGCCTCGTCATCTCGATCGCCAAGAAATACACCAATCGCGGCCTGCAGTTCCTCGACCTGATTCAGGAAGGCAATATCGGGCTGATGAAGGCGGTCGATAAATTCGAGTATCGCCGCGGCTATAAGTTCTCGACCTATGCCACGTGGTGGATCAGGCAGGCGATCACGCGCTCAATCGCCGATCAGGCGCGCACCATTCGCATTCCCGTGCATATGATCGAGACGATCAACAAGATCGTGCGCACGTCGCGGCAGATGCTCAACGAGATCGGGCGCGAGCCTACGCCCGAGGAGCTGGCCGAAAAGCTCGGCATGCCGCTGGAGAAGGTGCGCAAGGTGCTCAAGATCGCCAAGGAGCCGTTGTCGCTCGAAACGCCGATCGGCGACGAAGAGGATTCTCACCTCGGCGACTTCATCGAGGACAAGAACGCAATCCTGCCGATCGATGCCGCGATACAATCCAATTTGCGCGAAACCACGACCCGCGTCCTGGCGTCACTGACGCCGCGCGAAGAGCGTGTGTTGCGCATGCGCTTTGGCATCGGCATGAACACCGACCACACGCTGGAAGAGGTCGGCCAGCAGTTCTCGGTGACGCGCGAGCGCATCCGCCAGATCGAGGCCAAGGCG
>VAZQ01000097.1:0-7515 GCA_005883115.1 Alphaproteobacteria bacterium
CCGGCGGCAGCCGCATTATCACGGCTGTGCTGCAGGTGCTGATAAACGTCATCGATCGCAAGCTACCGATGGCGCAAGCGATTGCCGAGCCGCGTGTACATCATCAGTGGTGGCCCGACCAAGTTGCGGTCGAGCATGGATTCTCAGCCGATCTGATCGGTGCGCTCAAGGCGCGCGGCCATAATGTGGTGGACGGATTGCCCCGCACGTCGGCCAATTCGATCTTGGTGACGCCGACGGGCCTGGTCGGCGCCGCGGACAACCGCACCCGCGGCGCACTGGCAGTTGGTTATTGAACCGAGATCGATATTGTAGGGCGCCCCAAGGGTTCGTCGGCGCGGCCGACAACAGCACCCGCGGGGCGCTGGCCGTGGGGTACTGAGTCCGGCGTGAAGTCATCGAGACTCGGCTATGCGCTGCGATGGCCTTTCCAAAACGGGCGTCCGGGATGGAGCCTGCGACAGCGCGCCGGCCGCGCCGGCGCGCGCGAGCCTCGACGCATTTCCATCGTCGCAGTAAAATTGATTTGTGAATTCGCCTGCACAGTCTCAAAGGAGGAGGAGCCCCCATGCGTAAATCCGCTGTTTTGACGCTCATCACGGTACTTGCGATCGCCGCAGCCGGCTCGGTCACATCCGTCGATGCCAAGCCGGCCGGAGCGAAAAAAACCACAAAGGGCGCACAGCAGCAGCAGTACCTTCAGATAAAAATGCAGGACGTTTACATCTCCAGCGCTCGTTCCGCTCCATCCAAGCCTGGCTCAACTGGGAGACCCAGCGGAACATCGCGGCGCTAAGCGCATACATAAGGCCTTAGCGGCGGCGGGCGCGCCATCGCACAATCATTTCAGCGAGGCGCTCTTGGCGGCCTCGGCCCATTTGGCGATCTCGCCCTTGAGGAAGGCGCCGAGCGTGTCCGGAGAGCCGCCGACGAAGCGATATCCGAGGGTGACGCCCTTCTCCTTAACGTCCGGCATCGCCAGGATGTGCTCAACGTCGGCATTGACCTTGGCGATGATCTCCCCACGCGTGCCCTTGGGCGCCAACAGCGCGTACCAGCTGGTCTCGTCCACGAACTTCACACCGAGCTCGTTGAAGGTCGGGACATCGGGTAACTGCGCTGCGCGCGTCGTCCCCGACACGGCGAGTGCGCGCATGCGGCCGGCCCTCACGTTGCCGACGTGACCACCGAGCGTCGGCAGGAAGACCGCAATGCGGCCGGAGATGACGTCGGTCGTCGCCTGTGAAACCGAGGTATAGGGGACGTGCTGGAGCTTGATGCCGGCGAGCTCGCTGAACATGACGGTGGCGAGGTGCCCACTGGTGCCCGTCCCAAGTGAGGCATAGTTCAATTCGCCGGGATGTGCCTTGGCGTAATCGATCAACTGCGTGACCGAGCGAAACGGCGAGTTCGGCGGCACGACCAGAACATCCTGTGCGGTCGCCACCAACATGATCGGATCGAAATCCGTGATCGGATCGAAGTCCTTGCTCGGCTGCAGCGTCACGTTCACGGCGAGCGATAGCGCGCCGAGATAAGCGTGTAGCCGTCGGGTGCTGATTTCGCCGCCGCCGCCGCACCGATATTTCCGCCCGCACCCGGACGGTTCTCGATGACGACGTTTTCTCCCCACGCCTCGGTGAGCTTCTGTGCGAGAATGCGGCCGAGCGTGTCGATCGTGCCGCCGGCGGGAAACGCAATCAAAAGGCGCACGGGACGCTCGGGATAATTTTGCGCCGATGCGCCGGTAGTCCCCGCCAGCAACGCAGCCACGAGCGCCACGCCGAACCAAGCGCGCATGTGTTTCTCCCGGTTGCCTCTCCAAGGACCGTCTATTGCCACAGCAGCCATCTCTCTGCATCCCAATTGCAGTGAGAGCCTGCAGGACAGGCGGAACCCGCGGACTCGCTGGAAATTTTGCGACTGGGTGATGACAATTCAGGCAAGCGCATTCTCCAAAGCTGCCGTTAAGCCTGGCGCAAGAAGTTCCTGCGGCCTTTTTGGCCGCGGCGGCTGACTCGCATGTTGTGAGAATTTGGAGCGGGCGAAGGGATTCGAACCCTCGACCCCGACCTTGGCAAGGTCGTGCTCTACCCCTGAGCTACACCCGCGTCCGAACTCCGGTCGCGCCATGGCGGCCGGACTATCGAGCACCTATGCCAAAAGGACGGAAGCTTTGCAACCATCCCTCAGCGTTCACTCCCACATGGTGCCCCTCTTGTGGCAATCACGTCCGCGGGCCATGAAGCGCGCGGCGATTATGGACGCGTATCCAAATGTCTACGGTGCGCTCCACGTCACGATGGCAACCATCCGCTCCGCGAGCGCTCTCCTATGACACCCCCTAGCAAGCTCGGCACCGACCAAATCCTCGACGCGCTCGTCACCGAGGGGCTCGGTCATCTGTTCATGGTTCCCGGCGGCTTGATCGATCCATTCCTGCCGGCGCTCGCCCGGCAGGAAAAAATCAAGCCAATAATCGCCGCGCACGAAGGCGGGGCCGTCTACATGGCGGACGGCTATGCGCGCGCCAGCGGCCGCTTCGGCGCGGCGCTCGGCATCGGCGGGCCTGGCGCTTGCAATATGGCCACTGCGGTTGCCGCCGCCAAGACGGACGGCTCGCCCGTGCTGGTCATGACGGGCGAGGTGCCGCTCGACCTCGAGGATCGCGGCGCCTTTCAGGATGCGAGCCAAGCGACGCTCGACGACACTGCAGTCATGGCTCCGCTCACGCGGCTGTCGAAGACTGTGGCGACGGCGAACAACCTCAATCATTGGTTTCGCCATGCGCTCACCACCATGTGGGCGCAGCCGCGCGGTCCGGTCCACCTGTCCCTGACGCACGACGCGCTCGTGGGGGAATCCGCGGCGGACTACGCGCAGGTTTCGGGCTTCTTTGCCCAAGCGCAGCCGTTGGACGCCGAGGCAGCCGAAACGGCGCTGAAACTGCTGGCAAACCGAGACGGCAGCAAGATCGCGGTACTCGCCGGCGCCGGCGTCGAGCATGATGCCGCGGCAGCGCGGTTGAAAGAGATCGCGGAGCGCTGGTCCATACCGGTCGCCACCACGCTGCGGGCAAAGGGCGTATTCCCGGAAGATCACGCGCTCTCGCTCGGTGTGTTCGGCTACGCGGGCACCCGCCATGCGACCGCCGCCATTCTCGGCGGCGAACTCGACTGCCTCCTCGTTCTCGGCTCCGGCTTCAATGAGCGCGACACCATGCATTGGACGGTGCGGATCCACGTCAACACCGACATGGAGGAGCTCACCGCGAACGGGGATCTGGGCCACGTCGTGCCGGGGAGCTGTCACGCCTTTCTCGACCTCGTGCACAAGCGCGCCGCCGAGATTGCGCCTGCACTCACGGCCACAGAGAGTCGCCGGCGTGAATGGCTCGTCGGCATCAAGGCAAACCCGCGGCTTTACGACGTTGAGAATTTGAGCCGGCCCAGCGCTCCGATCCATCCGGCCACGGCCATCGCTGCTCTGCGCAAGGCATTGCCGCGCGATGGCATCGTCCTCGTCGATTCTGGGGCGCACCGCGCCTTTGCCGGGCATTACTGGACCGCTTACGAGCCGCGCACGTACATCTCCGCCACCAATTTAGGACCCATGGGCTGGGCGGTCCCGGCCGCCGTCGGCGTGCAATGCGCGCGGCCGGACCGGCGCGTCGCCGTCATCACCGGCGACGGCTGCATGCAGATGCACGGCATCGAGGTGCAGACCGCGGCACGCTACCAGCTGCCGATCGTCTACGTCGTCATCAACAATTCTGCGCTAGGCAATGTCTGGCTGCGCGCGCGCCAATACGGCGCACTGCCGGCGGAGCTCACCAGCAATCCCGATCACGATTGGGCCGCGTTCGGGCGCGCGCTCGGGGCGCAAGGCTTCACGGTGCGCAATCCTGCAGATCTGGAGAGCACGTTGCAAACGGCGTTGGCGGCACGCACCACCGCGCTCGTGGACGTCAAGGCCGATAAGAATTGTCCCACCCCGGTTTATGACTTCAGCGCCGGCGCGCGGGCCTGGTCCTATCACGAATAGGAGCTGGACGATGACAGAGCTCGATATGAATCCGCAGACGCTACCCGCCGACGCGCAAGCGCTCTATCGGGAAATGGCCGCCCGGCGCAAAGCAAAGGGCGAAGCCTTCGGCGGCCCGTACTTGGCGCTGCTCAACCATCCCGAACTCGCGCGGCGCATCGAGGAGCTCGGCTTTTTCCTCAAGTTCGATGGCGCGTTGCCGCGCACGGTTTACCAATTCATCGTGCTTACCGTCGCACGCGCGACCGGTGCCGACTACGAGTGGCAGGATCATGTGGCGCATGCGCGCGCCGCCGGCCTGCCCGCCGGCGTGATTGATGCTGTTGCGTCTGGTCACACCGTGGCGTTGCCGCAGCCCTACACGCTCGCGCATGCGATCCTGGAAAAAACGATGGAATGGCAGGTCGTTCCGGACGATCTACAGATCCAGGCGGTTACGCAGTGGGGCAAACGCGGATTGGTCGAGATCGTGGTGCTGTCGGGATTTTATCAGATGTTCGCCGCAATCAATCAGGGATTCGATATCAGACCGGCGCCAGGTCCTGCCTGATTGCGCTTAAATCGGATCCATGCCTGCTACTCCTGCCGAGCTTTTCGCTTTTCTCGACCGGCTAGGCATCGCGCACGTGACCGTGACGCATCCGGCGCTGTTCACCGTCGAGCAATCACGCGAGTTGCGCGGAACCATTCCAGGCGGGCATACCAAAAATCTCTTTCTCAAAGACAAGAAGGGGGCGCTTTTTCTAGTTACGGCGCTCGAGGACGCCGTGATCGAGCTCAGATCGCTACACCAACGGCTCGGTGCCTCCGGCCGATTTTCCTTCGCATCTGCCGATGTCCTGCGCACAATGCTCGGCATTGAACCCGGCGCGGTGACCCCATTTGCGGCAATGAATGACAGCGATCATCGCGTGAGCATCGTGCTCGATGCCACCCTGATGCGGCACGAGACCATCAACTGCCACCCGCTGGTTAACACCATGACGACCTCGGTCGCGCGCGCCGACCTGCTGCGGTTCCTGGAGGCGACTGGCCATCCGCCCCGAATCGCGCCGGTGGCGGAACAAGAGATCTCGCTGCAGGATTGAGTTTCTTGATTGCAAACGTGCCCTCGAACACCATTTAATTGGCCATACACAGGTTTCGGCGCGGCGGGGCTCGCCCGCGCGTGGTAGGCAGTCAATCGAGCGCCCACGCCGTCGGCGTGGACGGCACGGACGAAGGACGAATGTCATGACGATGTTGCAGAGCGGCGAGGCGCCGGCGACGGCCGCCGTGGTCAAGGACACGACCACTCAGAGCTTCGTCAAAGACGTAATCGAGGAATCCAAACGCCAGCCGGTCCTGGTGGATTTCTGGGCGGAATGGTGCGGCCCATGCAAGCAACTCGGACCGGTGCTGGAGAAAGCGGTCGGTGCCGCCAAGGGCAAGGTGAAGCTCGTCAAGATGGACATCGACAAGCATCCCTCGATCCCGGGGCAGCTCGGCATCCAGTCGATTCCCGCGGTGTTCGCTTTCGTCAACGGCCAGCCCGTTGACGGATTTCTCGGTGCGCTGCCGGAGAGCCAAGTCGTGGCTTTCATCGAGCGCCTGACCAAGGACCGCATCGGCGGCGAGGAAAAGGATCTCTTGAAAAGCGCCGACGACGCCCTCGCCAAAGGCGACGCCGCGGGCGCGGCCGACCTCTATGCCAAGGTGCTGGCGCAGGACAGCGGCAATCTCGCTGCGCTTGGCGGCCTCGCACGCAGCTATGTGCGCACCGGTGCGCTCGAGCAGGCGCGCCAGACCCTGGCGATGGTGCCCGAAGCCAAGCGCAACGATCCCGCGATCACTGCCGCCCGCACGGCACTCGAGCTGATCGAGCAGGCACAGGCGGTCGGACCGATCGCCGACCTCGAGCAGAAAGTCGCGGCGAACCCGCTCGATCATCAAGCCCGCTTCGATCTCGCGGTCGCGTTGAACGCCAAGGGGCGCCGCCAAGACGCAGTCGATAACCTGCTCGAGATCGTCAAGCGCGACCGCAAATGGAACGACGACGGGGCGCGCAAGCAGCTGGTCCAGTTCTTCGAGGCCTGGGGCGCGACCGACGAGGCCACCATCAACGGCCGTAAGCGGCTGTCGTCGATCTTGTTTTCGTAGCGCGCGCGGGCCGCCTGGTCGGGTGCCGAGCAGCGTTAGGGCAAAGAGTTTCGGTCGCATTGCCGCGCTGGGAGAGCGACCATGCCGATGAATGCGGTCTATCAGAACCCGGACGATCTCGCCGAGGTGATCCCCGTCTTTCCGTTGCCCGGGGCGCTGTTATTGCCGCGCGGGCAGATGCCGCTCAACATCTTCGAACCGCGCTACATGGCCATGATCGATGACTCGTTGCGCGCCGGTCACCGCCTGATCGGCATGATACAGCCCGACGCCGCGCACCCGGGACCCGAGAGCAGGCCCAATCTCTACAAGGTCGGCTGCGTCGGCCGCATCACGCAGCTCGCCGAGACCGGCGATGGGCGATACCTCATCCAACTCACAGGCATCGCCCGCTTTCGCCTCGACGAGGAGCTCAGTGTGGCGACGCCATACCGACAGTGCCGGGTGAGCTATGCTCCCTTCATCGACGATTTCACCGCCCGCAAGGGCGAAGACGAGGTGGACCGTGCGAGCGTGCTGCGGGCGCTCTCCGATTTTCTGCGGGCCAACGATCTCAAGGCCGATTGGGAGGGCATCGAGAACGCCCCCAACGAAGCCCTGGTCAATGCCCTGGCGATGATGTCTCCCTACGGAACTGCCGAGAAGCAGGCGCTTTTGGAAGCGCCCGATCTCAAGACCCGCGCCGAGATCCTGGTCGCAGCCACCGAAATCGAGCTTGCCAAGAAGACAGCGGGCGGCGAAACCCCCCTGCAATAACCCGGCGCCCAAACGCACCGCGGTAGCCGCGCATCAGAAGGAGGAGAGCGGATGGCAAAAGAAGAGTTGCTCGAATTCAGCGGCACCGTGACCGAGGTGCTGCCCGATGGCAATTATCGCGTCACGCTCGACAATGAACACGAGATTCTCGCGTACATGTCCGGCAAGATGCGCAAATTCCGCATCCGCACAGGGGTCGGCGATCGGGTCGTCGTCGAAGTCTCGCCCTACGATCTCACGCGCGGACGCATCAATTTCCGCCAGAAAGAGGAGCGCGCGGCCGGTCCCGCGCCCGCACGCCGCCCCAATTTCCGGCGCTAGCGCGCCCAGCTGCGTGGTATAGCCGAGCTGGAGTGTCGACGCGCTGTCCACAACGAAGCAGTTGCACATGCGCTGAATTCGCGGGGCATCGCCATTTCATGTTGGAGTACGTCATGAGCAACCCGCCCGACCGCCCGCCTGGCAGCGTCGATCCGAAGCTTTTGGAAATTCTGGTCTGCCCGCTGACTAAGGGACCACTCGAATACGATGCGGAGAAGCAGGAGCTGATCTCGCGCTCCGCCAAGCTCGCCTACC
>VAZQ01000097.1:7631-17027 GCA_005883115.1 Alphaproteobacteria bacterium
AAGAGCACAAGCGCTATCGCGCACGCCCGGGTTGCTCGCGTTTGAAGTACTGCAGGTCGGCACCAGGACGAACGAACCGAGGGTACAGCGATGATCAAAATCTGGGGGCGAAACACTTCCGTGAACGTCCAAAAGGTCATGTGGACCGTCGGCGAGCTCGACCTGCCACACGAGCGCATCGATATTGGCGGTCCGTTTGGCAAGAACAACGAGCCCGCATATCTCGCGATGAACCCGAACGGCCTGGTGCCTACGCTGCAAGAGGACGGATTCCTGCTGTGGGAATCCAATTCGATCGTGCGCTATCTCGCGGCGAAATATGGTGCCGGCAAGCTGGAACCCTCCGATCTGCGCGCGCGTGCGCACGCCAACAGCTGGATGGACTGGCAGCTCACCGTCGCGCATCCGCCGCTCACGCCGGTGTTCTGGGGCCTCGTTCGAACGCCGCCTGAGAAACGCGATCACGCAGCGATCGAGGCGGGCAAGGCTAAGACCATCGCGGTGATGAAGATTCTGGACGCGCAGCTTGCGCAGACGCCGTTCGTGGCCGGGGATACGCTGTCGATGGGTGATATTCCAGTCGCGCTGATGGCCTACCGCTTCCGCCGCCTCGTGCCGGAGCGCCCGCCGCTCGAAAATCTCGAGCGCTGGTTTGCCCAGATCGAGCAGCGTCCCGTGTTCAAGCAACACGTGCTGGCGATTCCCTTCGTGTGAATGCACTCCGGCGAAGCGTGGCTCCGAACAATACCGCCAGCATCGACTGCGCTGCCGGGAGGTTCAGCCGCCGTCCCTATAACGCCTCGCCGCGCAAAAGCTTCGGCACTTCGCCAACGAGCCCGGCGGCCTCACGGATAAAAAGCTGCTTCAGCGCTGGCAGACGATCGACAAGACCGAGGCCCACGTCGCGAACGAGGCGCAGCACGTCCGACTGGTTGGAGAACAGCCGGTTGAGCCCATCGGTCGTAATGCCCATGGCAACGGTATCGAAGCGGCGCCAGCGCTGATAGCGCTCGAGCACGGCAGGCGAGCCGGGATCAAGCCCCAGCCGGACGGCATCGACAATGACTTCGGCGAGCGCAGCGACGTCCTTGAGCCCCATATTGAGCCCCTGGCCCGCAATCGGATGGATCACATGGGCGGCATCGCCCACCAGGGCGAGGCGATCGGCAATGAAAGCGCGCCCCACTGAGAGGCTGAGCGGATGCACGCGACGGGGACCGACCTCTGCGATCTCGCCGAGACGAAGGCCGAAGCGCCGCTCGAGCTCGGCGTGAAATTCGGCCTCCGGCAGCGCGACGATGCGCGCCGCCTCTTGCGTTTGCTCGGTCCAGACGATGGATGAACGGTGGCCGAGAGAGGCGTCGCGTTTCAACGGCAGGATCGCGAATGGCCCGGCGGGGAGAAAGTGCTCCTCGGCCCGCCCGCAATGATCGCGCTCGTGCGCGACGGTGGTGACGATGGCCGATTGCTCGTAGCTAAAGCCGTGGCTGGCGATTCCCGCACGCTCACGGATAGCCGAACGGGCACCGTCGGCCGCCACGAGAAGACGCGCGGCGCACGTCTCGCCGTCGGATAAGCGCACTTCGACACGGTCGGGCGTAAACTCGAAATCAGCGACCGCGGCCGGCCTTAATTTGACGCCTTCATCTTTGGCCTTCTGCGCCAGCGCCGCGAGCAGGGGCGCATTCTCGATCATGTGGGCGAACGGCTCCCCCGGTTCGACGTCACCATCGAATCTGAGAAAGACCGGCCGCACCACATCAGTGAGACGGCTATCGGTTACAACCATGTCGCGTATGGGCTGTGCCTCGATCTTCTGCCAGACGCCGATAGTCTCGAACAGGCGCCGCGCCGCGGCGACAATGGCGGACGCGCGCCCATCATTTGCGGGGCGTGCCAGCGCCGGGTCGGCAACGCTGACGGAGAACGACGGCCCAAGACCCTGGCGCAGCGCGATCGCCAGCGCCAAGCCGGCAAAGCCCGCCCCACCAACGAGTACATCCACGCTCTGCGCGCTCTGAGGTGATGACTCCACGGTCGTCCTCCTGCTGCGACTATAGCATTGTCATGACCAGGGTCCGCGGATGATGATGCGCGCCGCAGCCGGAAGATTGCAATGTCGTCTGCTGTTCAAGATCTGCTTGCCATTCTCGACCTCGAGCAGCTCGAGGTAAATCTGTTCCGCGGCCGCTCGCCGCAGGTCGGCTGGCAACGCGTGTTCGGCGGACAGGTGATCGGGCAAGCGCTGGTGGCTGCCTGCCGCACCGTCGACGTGGCAGGTCGACCGCCGCACTCGCTGCACGCGTATTTCCTGCTTGCCGGCGACCCGAAGGTACCGATCATCTACGAGGTGGACCGCATCCGCGACGGCAAGAGCTTCACTACTCGGCGCGTCGTTGGCATTCAGCACGGACAGGCCATTTTCACCATGGCAGTGTCGTTCCACCGCGACGAGCCCGGCATGAGCCACCAGGCTCGCATGCCGGAAGTGGCGACGCCGGAGCAGTTGCCGAACGAAGCCGACATCAAGCAACGCGTGCTGCCGCTGATGCCCGATCCGGTGCGGCGCTATTACGAGCGGGAGCGGCCGATCGAATGGCGGCCCGTGGAGCTCGATCGCTATCTCGGCAAGAAGATCGAGGACGGGCGTTTCCACGTCTGGATCCGGGCGACTGCGCCGCTTCCGGATGAGCCCGCAATCCATCAATGCGTCCTCGCCTACGCATCCGACATGCTATTGCTCGATGCAGCACTGATCCCGCATGGGCGCACCGTGTTCGAAAAGACCCTGATGGCGGCAAGCCTCGACCACGCGCTTTGGTTTCATCGCCGGTTTCGCGCGGACGAATGGCTACTCTACGCCCATGACAGCCCTAATCTCTCGGGTTCGCGCGGTTTTTCCCGCGGTCTCATTTTTGCCGGTGACGGAACGCTCGTTGCTTCCGTGGCCCAGGAGGGCTTGCTGCGGGAGCGCAGGCTCTTTCGTTAAACGGTCAGTTGTGCTGCAGTGATGATCAGGAGCCGAGCTGGGGCTCCTATGCGAATGGGGGCATTAATCGCTTAATCTTGGCACCAATAATGCATGCAAGCATTCGGGGAGCGAATCCATGAAACTGGTCATCGCCGTCATCAAGCCGTTCAAGCTCGAAGATGTTCGCGATGCGCTGGTCGCAGTCGGCGTACAGGGCATGACGGCAAGCGAAGTCAAAGGCTACGGACGGCAGAAAGGGCACACCGAAATCTACCGCGGCGCCGAATACGCAGTGAATTTCCTGCCGAAAATCCGCATCGAGGTGGCGGTGCCGTCCGATCGCGTGGGGGCCGTCGTCGAGGCGATCATTGCGTCCGCCAAGACGGGCCAAATTGGTGACGGCAAGATCTTCGTGACCACAATCGACCAAGCGGTGCGCATCAGGACCGGCGAGACCGACGCGGACGCATTGTAAAGGCCTGAGCCATCGAGGGGGGCAGCATGAGAACGGACAATACTCGCATCACCTGCGCGCTCGCGGCCGCGCTGGGTCTCGGCTTCGCCGCCGTACCAGCGCTGGCGCAGGAAACAACTTCCAAAATCGACGGCGGCGACACCGCCTGGATGATCTCGGCCACCGCCCTCGTGCTGATGATGACGATCCCAGGCTTGGCGCTGTTCTACTGCGGAATGGTGCGCAAGAAGAACGTCCTCGCCACCATGACACAAAGCTTCGCCTGCACGGCAGTGTGCTCGCTCCTGTGGTTCGCCTTCGGCTACAGCCTGAGCTTCGTCGGCGACGGACCGTGGCTTGGAACGCTCGAACGGGTGTTCATGCGCGGCACCAGCATGGAGGCAACCAGTGCATTCGCGCCGACCATTCCGGAAATGTTGTACATGTTCTATCAGATGACGTTCGCGATCATCACAGTTGCGCTGATCGCGGGCGCGGTGGCGGACCGCATGCGGTTCTCTGCGTTTTTATGGTTTTGCGCGGCTTGGCTCATCTTCGTCTATGTGCCGATCGCCCATTGGGTATGGGGCGGCGGTTTTCTCGCGAATGCAGGGGTTCTCGATTTTGCCGGCGGCACCGTCGTCCACCTCAACGCGGGCATTGCCGGTCTGGTGGCGGCGTACGTGATCGGCAAACGCCACGGCTATGGCACTGAGAATTTCGCACCGCATGACCTCTCGCTGGCGGTGATCGGCACGGGTCTGCTTTGGGTCGGCTGGTTGGGCTTCAACGGCGGCTCGGCACTCGGCGCCAATTCGCGCGCTGCCTTCGCAATCACCGCCACCCATCTCGCCGCCTCTGTTTCTGGAATGGATCACGCGCGGGAAACCTTCGGTGCTCGGCCTGATCTCAGGTGCGGTCGCCGGTCTCGGCACCATTACGCCGGCGTCCGGGTTCGTGCTGCCTTGGCACGGCGTCGTCATCGGCCTCGCCGCTGGTGCCTTCTGCTTCTGGGCCTGTACCTGGCTGAAGTTGCGCATCGGATATGACGATTCGCTCGACGTGTTCGGCGTCCACGGCGTCGGCGGCGCGACCGGCACGTTGCTCACCGGCGTGTTCGCGGTGGCGGCACTGTCGGTAAGCCCGGACTCGCCCGAGGGAACGCCGGGGCTGCTGGAGGGCAACGCCCGACAAGTTTTGATCCAGTTCTATGCCGTCATCGCCGTCGTCATCTGGTCCGGCGTGCTGACCTATGTCCTGCTCAAGGCGATCGAGTTGTTCCTGCCGCTGCGGGTGAGCGCGCAGCACGAGATTGAAGGTCTCGATCTGAGCCAGCACGGCGAAGCCTTGCAATGAAGGACGCGGCTGAGCCTGCAACGAATACGTCTGCGCACGGCCTCTGATCGCCGCATCAAGCGCTCATCCCGATTTCAGCGCGTCAGGAGCGGGCGCGTAGCACATGTGCCTGCGAGACCCCGTAGCTCTGGGGAATTTCCCCCCGCAGCTCTTGACTAAAAATTGTGCAGTCCTGAGCGGCCTTTGAGCGGCGCCCACCAAGCGGTCGTAACCTGAGCCCCGACCTGCTGCGAAGGGCTTTTGTTTCCACGCACTTACAACCGACTCGGCGAACTGGCACGACGCTTGATTCATCGCAATAGGTTGCGGGGCGGAGCGAAGGCTGCGCAGGCCCGCCATCGCGTCGCTGATCATCCTCAAGGCCGTCGACATCGTCATCGGCCTGCCTGTCAGCGAGGAGGTGGAGGTCAAAGGGCTCGATCTCGCGCTGCACGGCGAACTGTCCACTGAGGGACACGGTTAGGGCGCAGACCCGGCAGCGCCCTTGCCGTCGAGGGGTCCCGGCGCGAGCCGGGGCCCCTCAGTTTTTTGCCCCTGCCTCGCTCCACAGCGCGAGCGATGCTCCCCGGCCAACCGCGCTGAGGGGCTTGCTCCGATCTGCTATGGAGCCGGTCTTTCGATGGTTAATCGCGCCTTAACCTCGCCGCACCTATGCTAGGAGAACTCTCGCGCGGCGGGTGTTGGCGCCGCTTTGTCCATGTTCATGACCGCCGCCGAACGCGTCTCTCCGCCCTCGCCGACCCGCGCCGACATTGGGCGCTCGCCATTCGTGCGCCTGCGCGAGCTTTTGGGCACGATCGAACCCGGCAAGCCTCCGATCAGCCTGGCCGTGGGCGAACCGCAGCATCGCGTGCCGGCATTCGTCGGCCCGGTTCTGGCCGCGCATATCGATGAGTTCGGCCGCTACCCCATGAACAAGGGCCTCGACGCCTTCTGCGAGGCGGCCGCCGCTTGGCTCGGGCGGCGCTTTGCCCTGCCGCGGCCGATTGATCCAACCAATGAAATCCTCGTGCTGAATGGATCGCGGGAAGGGCTGTTCCTCGCGGCAATCGCCGCAGCACGCTGGGTCAGTGGCCGCCGCGGCCGCCCTGCCATGCTCCTTCCCAATCCGTTCTACGCGGCGTATGCCGCAGGCGCGGTGACGGCGAACTGCGAGCCAGTCTACCTGCCGGCCATGGCAGCGACCGGCTTTCTTCCCGATCTCGAAACGCTGTCGGAAGAACTCCTCGCGCGCACCGTCGCGTTCTTCATCGCCTCGCCAGCCAATCCGCAAGGTGCGGTCGCCGACCCGGCGTATCTCGAGCGCGTTGTCGCGCTCGCTCGACGGTTTGGATTTCTGGTGTTCAGCGACGAATGTTATTCCGAGATCTATACCCGCCACCCGCCTGCCGGCATCCTCGAGGCAGCCGGCCCCGATTTTGCGAACGTTGTCGAGTTCCAGTCGCTTTCCAAGCGCTCCAACCTGCCAGGATTGCGCATCGGCTTCGCTGCCGGCGATCGAAGATTTCTTGCGCGCTTCTTGGAGCTGCGCAACATCTCGGCGCCGCAAGTGCCCATGCCGGCGCAGCGCGTCGCGATCGCCGCATATGGCGATGAAGTCCATGTCGAGGAAAACCGGCGGCTGTATGCGCAGAAATACGATCTCGCCGACACGATCATCGGCAAGCGTTACGGATATCGGCGTCCGGAAGGCGGGTTTTTTCTCTGGCTCGACGTGTCGGGCCTGGGCGGCGATGAAGCCGTGGCGCTGAGGCTTTGGCGCGAGGCGGGGCTGCGCGTGGTGCCAGGCCGTTACCTCGCGCGCGAGCAGGCCGACGGATCGAATCCCGGCCTTGGCTACATCCGCATCGCCATGGTGCAGGATCAGGAGACAACCGCGCAGGCGCTTCACCGTCTGGTCGCGGTGCTGGGCTGAGGACGCCATGGCGGTCTTTGAGCGTGGCCTCGAAAGCCTGAATTTCCTTCCCGATGCGATGCGGGATGCCCTGCGCAGACGCCTGCGCGAACTCGGCGGCGCCGCGCTCATCGTGCTGGCGGTGATCCTCGCGCTGGCACTCGCGACGTGGTCAGTCCAGGACCCCTCGTTGAACCATGCAACCAATAGCCCCGTACGCAATCTGCTCGGCGTGCCCGGTGCCATTGTCGCCGACCTGCTGATGCAGCTGCTCGGGGTGGCTGCGCTGGCCTTCATTCTGCCGGTCGCGATTTGGGGCTGGCGGCTGCTTACTCACCGACCCTTGAAGCGCGAACGCATCCGTCTGCTGTTCTGGATCTTCGGCGTGCTGTTGAGCGCCGGCTGCGCTGCCGCCTTACCGCGCAGCGCCGCATGGCCGCTTCCAGTTGGGCTCGGAGGTGTGATCGGCGATTGGATGTTGCGTTTGGCGGCACTCTTCTCCGGCGGAGCGGTGACCGGAGCGACGCGCATATCCGTTGCAATCGCGGCAGGCGCGGGAACGCTCGTCTGCTTCGCATTCGCCACTGGCTTCGGCTGGCGCTCCGACAAGAGCGACCCAGACGCGCGGGCGGAAGACCACCAAACGCCGGTGTCAATCTTGCTCGGTTGGGTCGCGCATGGATTTCTCAGTCTAAAAGCGCGTATCGCGCGCACGCTTACGCGTCGGCCGACGGCGCGCGCACCGGCACGGCGGGAAGCGCCGCCAGAGGGCCGGATCGAACCGCGCCTCGAGCCAAGCGTCCGAGACATAGCGCCACGCGTCGCTCCGGAAGCGGACGAAGAGCAGCACGACGCGGCTCTCCAGCCATCGCGGAGACCAAGAGCAGCTCCGCGTGCGCCACGAAGGCCGAGCGGCGGTTACGTCCTGCCCTCGCTCGAACTGCTTGCCGCCCCGAAAGCAATCGGCCGCGCGATGCTTAGCGCTGACACGCTGCAGGCGAACGCCACCGCGCTCGAAGGGGTTCTCGCCGATTTCGGCGTGCGCGGCGAGATCATCAATGCGCGGCCGGGGCCCGTAGTGACACTATACGAGCTCGAACCCGCACCGGGCATCAAATCGTCGCGCGTCATCGGGCTCGCCGACGACATCGCGCGCTCCATGAGCGCCCTGTCTGCCCGCGTCGCCGTTGTCGCCGGACGGAATGTCATCGGCATCGAGCTGCCGAATCCGACGCGTGAGAAGGTGTATTTGCGCGAACAGCTCGCCAGCCGCGACTACGTCGACAGCAGCGCAAAATTGCCGCTCTGCCTCGGTAAGACGATCGGCGGCGAGCCGGTGATCGTCGATCTTGCACGCATGCCGCACCTGTTGATCGCGGGCACCACGGGTTCCGGCAAGTCGGTCGCGATCAACACGATGATCTTGAGTTTGCTCTATCGGCTGCGCCCAGACCAATGCCGGCTGATCATGGTCGATCCGAAAATGCTCGAGCTGTCCGTCTATGACGGCATCCCGCACCTGCTCACCCCGGTGGTGACCGATCCCAAGAAATCCGTGGTTGCGCTCAAATGGGCGGTGCGCGAAATGGAAGAGCGCTACAAGAAGATGTCGAAGCTCGGCGTGCGCAACATCGACGGCTACAACGCCCGCGTGGCCGACGCGAAGGCAAAGGGCGACAAGCTCACCCGCACCGTCCACACCGGCTACGACAGGGAAACTGGCGAGGCGATTTACGAGAACGAGGAGCTCGACCTCGAGCCGCTGCCGTTCGTCGTGGTCATCGTGGACGAGATGGCGGATCTCATGATGGTCGCGGGCAAAGACATTGAAGGCGCCGTGCAGCGCCTCGCTCAGATGGCGCGCGCGGCCGGCCTGCATGTGATCCTGGCGACGCAACGGCCATCCGTTGACGTCATCACCGGCACAATCAAAGCGAATTTCCCGACCCGCATATCGTTCCAGGTCACTTCAAAGATCGACAGCCGCACCATATTGGGAGAGCAGGGGGCCGAGCAGCTGCTCGGACAAGGCGACATGCTCTACATGGCGGGCGGCGGCCGTATCAGCCGCGTACATGGACCATTTTGCTCGGATGAGGAGGTCGAAAAAGTCGTCCGCCATCTCAAATCGCAAGGCACCCCACAGTACCTGGACGCTGTTACGGCGTCCGAGGACGAGGATGAAGACGGCGACCCTGTCTTCGACGCGACCGGGATGGGCGAGCCCGACGGTGGCGACCTCTACCAGCAAGCGGTGCAGGTCGTCATCCGCGACCGCAAGGCCTCGACGAGCTATATCCAGCGCCGGTTGCAGATCGGCTACAACCGCGCCGCCTCGCTGATGGAGCGCATGGAGAAGGAAGGCGTCATCGGCCAAGCCAACCACGCCGGTAAGCCCAAGCCAACCACGCCGGTAAGCGCGAAATTTTGCTAGGGGAAGAAGCCGCAGAGCGCTATTGAGACCTCGGCAACGGCTGTTAAAGCGCTTTTTCTAGCATTCGTCGTCTTCTCGCCACACCGGACGGTTATCGAGCGCCGGGCACGCGGAGAGGGGCCATGGCTGGCACGGGCCAGGGACTGTTCGTCGGGGTGGCGGTGTTGGGGATGGTCGCGCTGGGTTGGGCAGCGAGGGCCGAGACCGTTCCGCTGCCGACGCCGGCACCCTTGCCGAAGGAAACCGGCTCCTCGTCGAGTAAATCCGGCACGGCCGCGCAGTCGGGC
>VAZQ01000098.1 GCA_005883115.1 Alphaproteobacteria bacterium
CAGGGTCCTTGCCCGTTGTGCGGGAGTCAATTCAGCGCACCCCGTATCCCCCCTCGGGCGACGTCCACGCGGGCTGCGACTGATGGAAGAGGTCCAGCAGCTGCCGCTCAGTGAGCTCAGCGAGGGATGCGTCGGAACTCTTGGATCCCAGAGGCGAATAGCGAGTGAAGCGCCGCTTGCGCTCGGGGCCGGTCCCGAGCTCGAACAGCAACCCAAACTCATCCTTCCCATAAACGGTGATCCGGCCCGTGGGATAAACCTTCCAGATGCCGCTCTCTACCACGATGGTAGGTCGTGCCAAGGTCAGGGCCTCGTCATCTCGCCAGCCCAGGCCGCTTGTGAGGGTGCGCCTCCATCGGAGCCGTGATGGCTCCTCGCTTGAGCGCCTCCGCGAGCGCCACTGTGGCAGCGGCCCGATCAGCATCTAAGCTTCGCTCCCGCAGTCGTCGGATCATTCGGGCGAGCCAGCGGGCGTAGTCGTGCGTTTTGAGCCTCGCCGCGTCTGCTTCTGGCTTCAGCTTGTCCAGCTGCTTTATGAGGCGGTGGAGTGTGATCGGTGCCATCGGACTCCCTCGGTTGTCCCTGCTCGTCCTGGTGCTGCCGGCGCATGGCCGCGTCGCCCTCCTCCTGACACCGGCGCCGGGCCGCCACGACTCCGCACTCCATCGCAGGATGGGGCTGTGTGATGGGACACTCGCGCGTGGCGATGTGTATGACCATGCCATCCATGTGTCTGCCGGACCCCCTCTTCACCCGGTCACGGACGAGAAAGAGGGGCGGACTCGGCCGCCCCCCTTCCCGAACAGACCGGTCGGCTGTGAAACGGGCCGGAGCTACGAGCGGCCGCGCCGACCGGTGGGCCCTAGTTGCTTGCGGCGATCTTGTGGAAGGTCGAGTTCGAAACCTCGTAGGCCTCAACCTTCGGTGTTCCCTCGACCACCTTCGCCAGGCTCGTCAGCACCTGCGGATAGATGTCGCGGCTGTAGTTGTCCGCGCTCTCTTTCCGATCCCACAGACTGATCGCAACCGCTTCGGAGCGGTCCGGGGCAACGAACGAAATCTCGTCCTTGAAGCCATTCTGCTTCCGAAGCAGGGGCAAGACGTCCTTCTCGAACGTCCGGGTAAACTCACCGGCTGTGTTGGCCTTCAGATGCAGGGACACATTACGTGCGTACATATCGACTCCTTGGCTATTCCGACGTGAACCTACGTGACTACTCCGCTTGCCTGTGCGTGCTACGCCGTCTCGCCGATCAGTACATCCCGCCCATGCCACCGCCGCCGGGCATGGGGGGCATCTTCCCGTTCTCCTTCTTCTGCACCACCACGCACTCCGTGGTGAGGAGCAGTCCCGCGATGGACGCGGCGTTCTGCAGCGCCGTGCGCGTGACTTTGGTCGGGTCGATGACGCCGGCCGCGACCAGATCCTCGTATTCGTCGGTCTGGGCGTTGTAGCCGAAGTTGAGCTTGGCCGACTCCTTCACCTTCCCCACGACGATCGCGCTCTCGGCACCCGCGTTCTGCACGATGATCCGGATCGGCTCCTCGAGCGCGCGGCGGACGATCTCGATGCCGGTTTTCTCGTCGTCGTCGGCGCCCCTGACCTTGTCGAGGGCCTTCCGGCACCACAGCAGCGCGACGCCGCCACCGGGCACGATGCCCTCCTCGACCGCGGCGCGGGTCGCGTGCAGCGCGTCCTCGACCCGGGACTTCTTCTCCTTCATTTCGGTCTCGGTGGCCGCGCCCACATTGATCACCGCGACGCCGCCCGCGAGCTTCGCGAGCCGCTCCTGCAGCTTCTCCTTGTCGTAGTCCGACGTGGACTTCTCGATCGCCGCGCGGATCTGGCCGATGCGGCCCTGGATGTCGGCCTGCTTGCCCTTGCCGCCGATCAGGGTGGTGTTGTCCTTGTCCACCACGATGCGCTTGATGTGTCCGAGATCGTCGAGCCCGGTGTTCTCGAGCTTGAAGCCCAGCTCTTCGGCGATCACTTTGCCCCCGGTGACCGTGGCCACGTCCGTGAGCAGGTCCTTGCGCCGGTCGCCGAAGCCCGGGGCCTTCACCGCGCACACCTTCAGCGTGCCACGCAGCTTGTTGACCACCAGCGTCGCCAGCGCCTCCCCTTCGACGTCCTCAGCGATGATGAGCAGCGGCTTGCCCGACTGCGCCACCTTCTCGAGGACCGGGAGCAGGTCCTTCATGGTGGCGATCTTCTTCTCGTGCACCAGGACGTAGGCGTCCTCGAGCACGGCCTCCATCTTCTCCGGATCGGTGATGAAGTAGGGCGACAGGTAGCCACGGTCGAACTGCATCCCATCCACCGTCTCGAGCGTGGTCTCGAGGCCCTTGGCCTCTTCCACCGTGATCACGCCGTCCTTGCCCACCTTCTCCATCGCGTCCGCGATGATCTTGCCGATCTCCCGATCGTTGTTCGCCGAGATCGTCCCGACCTGCGCGATCTCCTTCGGCCCCTTGCTGGGTGCGGAGATCTGCTTCAGCTCCTCCACCACCAGCTCGACCGCCTTGTCGATGCCGCGCTTCAGCGACATCGGGTTGGCGCCCGCGGTGACCGACTTCAGCCCCTCGCGGAAGATCGCCTGCGCCAGCACCGTCGCGGTGGTCGTGCCGTCTCCGGCGATATCGGAGGTCTTGGTCGCCACTTCCTTCACCATCTGGGCGCCCATGTTCTCGATCGGGTCCTCCAGTTCGATCTCCTTCGCGACGGTGACCCCGTCCTTGGTGATCGTCGGGTTCCCGAACTTCTTGTCGATGACGACGTTGCGACCCTTCGGACCGAGGGTGACCTTCACCGCCTCGGCCAGCTGGTCCACGCCCCGCTTGAGACGTGAGCGGGCCTCTGTATTGAATTCGAGATACTTGGCAGCCATCTCTTCCCCTCTCCCGCTCAGCTGAGCTTGGCGATGACGTCGGATTCTTTGATCAGGATGATCTCTTCCTCGTCCAGCTCGACCTGCGAGCCGGTGTACTTCCCATAGACGACCCGGTCGCCGACCTTCAGCTCCATCGGGACCCGCTGGCCCTTTTCCAGACGGCCGGGTCCGACCGCGATGACCTCACCCTGGATCGGCTTCTCCTTGGCCGTGTCCGGGATATAGAGGCCTCCTTTCATCTCCTCGGTGTCTTCCATCGGCCTGATCGCCACGCGATCGGCGAGTGGGAAAACCTTTAGCCGCGTCTTCGTCGCCGGAGCCAAGACGGTCCCCGTGTGCGTGCTCCGCATGTCACTGCTCCTTGCTCGTCGTG
>VAZQ01000099.1 GCA_005883115.1 Alphaproteobacteria bacterium
CGTTATATAAACAGCTCTGTTCCCGGCCAAATTTAGGGGCGTGTTTGGAAATAGAGATTCAAAAGCTCGGTGGAGAATCGAACTAAACGGCTTCGCGCGTCATGCGACCATATCGGCTTATCTCCATGGCTTTCATCCCAACATATACCGCGGAGACTAGTCGGGGCAGCGCCGTTATGTCCTCATCGTAGAATAGGGTATTGCGGCAAACAAATCGGACAATCGAAATGATGCGTTTGCGCGCATTCGGCACCGAGCTACAGCTCGTTAAGCGAATACAACCACTCCCAAGCCGCCAATCTCGCGGTCGCGACTCCATCGCAAGCACCAGTCCAAGCTCCAGTCATGGGGTATCCAGCCATTCTCTCGGCGGTCGGCCCGGGGCGAACACGCACCCGGGACCACGAGGTGTGTCGCGCAGCCCTTGGCAATAAGCGGTGTCCGCCCGCCGCGATAAATGCGACGGACGCAACCGACTAAAGCGCGATTGCGATTCGACTTAGAGCCATCGCGCTTTAGCGTTCTGTCGCCAAACCAGCGAGCGCCATTGCTGCCTTGAGTTCGTGGATGCTTGCTTTCCCGCCTCCGTCAGCCTGGAACGCCAGAGGTCCCGAACTCAGCGGCAGGCTACTCACCTTGGCCGGACCACGCGGTAGCTCGAACGGCATCACGTCGCTTGCGCCGAACTGAATCTCGTCGAGCTGCCGAATGGCGCTGCGCATCTGACGCAATCCGACATTCAGCGGCACGACCGTCGCTCGCTGCTCAGGCCAGATGCCAAGCGCATGCGCCGCGTCCGGTAGCCCAGCCCCGGTCTGCCAGGGATGACCGATCGGCTGCGCGGTATCCTTGAGAATCTGGAACAGCCGTTCGACGCGTTGCAAATCTCTGGCAGCGAAACTGCCCTTGAAATCACTGTGATCGGCGAGGATCAGGGCTGCGAGTGCGGTAACGTGGGCAGCCGCGAGCGAGGTCCCGTCACAGACCGCGTAACTGTCAGGGGACTGGCAGGCAATGATCGCAACGCCAGGCGCGCAGAGGTCGAGCTCGGGCCCGCGACAGGAAAACGGCGGTACGAAGAACCCGCCGGCGAGCGCGATGGCTGCCGCCGCTTGTGCCACCTGCGGACTGTTTTCCGGGAAGCTTCCCGCTTGTCCGACCGCACCAACCGCCATGACGTTCGGGGAGCAAGCCGGAAACAGCACCGCTCNNNCGCTCCTGCGGAATTTCCGGCAGCCGCGATGAGGCTCATGCCATGCTGTTTTGCCTCAGCGATGCGTTGCTCAACCAGAGCTGAGCCGCGCTCGCAACCGTATCCCAGACACGCCACGTCGATGGCGTTCTGCAGGCAATAGTCGAGCGCCACGATCAGATCGCTGCAATAGGCATCGGACGGAAGCTTGCAGATATGCAGCTCGCTGTCCGGCGCGTAACCGCGTACGCCGTGCGCTGTCTGGGGCGCCGCACTGATAAGGCCCGCGGATGGCGTGCCGTGGCCGATTGCGTCCTTCGACCAGGATTTTGCTTCGGCGCTCCTGATGTCGATACCGTGATTGATCCTGGTCAATTGCTTGTGGCTGGTCGCAACACCGCTGTCGATCAGAGCGATCCTGATTCCGGCGCCGCGGCATTGCTTCGGGATCCGATCAAGCTGCATGGCTGCGCCCCCCCAATCCAGCGCCTCCGGCAGCGACAACGGTTTTAGGGTGAAGATGTTCACAACATCGGCATCGAGATGAGGCCGATGTTGCCACAGGCCCCAAAAGCCGGAGCGCGGGTTGACAAATATGGCAGCGACCGTGTCCGGCTGCTCGCCTTGCAGCGTCAGATCTATTCTGCCGTCGCTATCCGTCAGTCCCTGAACTGACACCTGCTCGCCGATGATCCGCACCGCCGTCTGCTCCACGGGCGTGCCGGCTTCGCTCACGATCCGGATCGTCACCGTCAAATCCGGCCCGAACGCGGTCATCATCGCGGCCGTCGGGAGAACCGATGACGCGCCAGCGAATGATGCAGCTCGCAGATGGAGGTCCGGCTCGATGATCAAGCTGCCGGCTGCGGAGCGGCGCAGTGCGGTAGCGGCGTCGTCAGCTATGCGCACGACCGCAATCGGCGGGGCAGTGGTGTCGCGCCGGTCACGGGTCCGCAGGATCTCGATGTTGCCGAACTGGTTGAGCTGGTCGGCTAGCGCTTGACCGCTTACGCCAGGTCCCGCCGGCGCGATCATGTACTGACGGGTGCGGGCCGGTTTGCGTCGATCACCGGCCGGGGCTGAGCGCGCGTCACGTGCTGATTTGCGTCGGTCGCCGCTCGCCGTGGAGCGCGCATCATCTGAACTTGCTGCCATGGTGTCGCCTCCCACCATTAGTGGATTGAGGATTGAGTCTGATCGGTCGAAGCCTGTCGCACCAGCGGAACGCGCGGATCAGCTGCGCGGACGATTTCGATCATGCGATAGGCCTGCCCGATCAGGTCGAAGGCCTGCGCATAATCCCGCGCGGCAAACCTGTGCGCGGCTTGGGTCACGATCGGCACGCAGTTCTCCAGGCCGGCATGCTGCGCTGCGTTGGCTGCGAGAAAGGCGGAAAGCGAGCGCAGCGATTCCGCGACCATATCGCCGATCATGTTTTCCGCGGCCTGACGATCGAGGACCGGGTTCGGTATCGGCGGGCTACCGGGCATGGTCTGGAACGGTTGCTCAAAAGGTTGAGACTGAAGGCGCATGAGAAGCGGCATCAAATTGCCGAGCAGCGCGACGAGCTGCTGAATGTCTGCCGGACGTGGCTGTGACGCGGTTGCGCCAGAAGGATTGGAATCGGACATGGATGTTCTCCTCCGGAGGGAAGCATGACGGCAGCGAGCGCAACCGCCGCTTTGGGCGGCGGTCGCTGATTACCTTACGGACTGGCCGCGAATTGCGCTCAGATCATCCGCTGTTGGCTATAGGCCTGAAGGTTACCTATGACCTGAGGAATGACGCCGATCAGCTGGCGGGTGATGTCGGCCACATCCTGCTGCGTCAGTTGTCGCTGCTGGCCAAAGGCCATGGGACCGCCGAACGCCGACTGGAACTGAGGTGCGCCGAACTGAGTGCCCCAGGCCTGCGCTGGATGGCCGAGACCAAGTTGGCCGAGGCCTCCGAATTGCTGACCGAGGCCTCCGAACTGACCCTGACCGAGGCCGCCCTGCATGGCCGCATAGTGAGGTTGCTGCTGGCTCTGCAGCATTCCAACGATCTGCGGAACGATGGGCAGGATTTGCCGCACGACTTCATTCACGTCCTGCGGGCTCAGCTGCCGCGGCGCTTGGCCGTAGGCTGCGTAGCCGATTCCGCCGAACGGATTTTGTGCTTGCGCGAGCATTTGAGGCAGCGCCGGTACCAGTTGACGCACGACCTCGTTCACGTCCTGTTGCGAAAGCTGGCGCTGTTGGCCGCCCCACTGCTGGCCCCATCCCATCGGTTGCCCCCAGCCGGGGCTATATCCGAATGCGCCGAAGGGCTGCTGACCGCCGTATTGCCCATATTGCTGGCCGTAGGCCGCCTGTCCGAGTCCAACACCGCCTTGTCCAAGACCGCCTTGCGAACCTAATGCTCCCCATCCCCCTTGTTGTTGCGGACCGAACTGTCCGAACTGCGGATTATGTTGCAGGGTGTCAAAGTAGGTCATCGCCGTTCTCCTTGCGATGGTTGGTGCCCTCAGCCCAAAGCCCTTCGAAGACATCCGCATGCGAGGTCCTTCGGTGGCACAGTCCGTCACGCCGGTTTGTGACGGCTTTGCATTTTTCAAATTCAAATGCTCAACCTGGACAAATCGCAGCAATAGGTCATGTCTCGGCCCTTAAGGCACGCGAACTGCGTTCCTCAAGGCAACAAACGAATGGAAAAGCATAAGGCGGCCAAAACAAAGCCGTTGAGAGGTGCGGGAGCGGGTTTGTTGTTTCTTACCAGCCATCTCCTAGAGGCCAGCTACTTACGTCCACTCAGACGCTCTGCGATTGATCGCTGAGACTTCCCCCCGAACGCGTTCAAGCGCGAATAGTTTCGCGGAAACGCGGCGATATTTTGGTGGCAACTCTATGAAAATTCCAAGACACGCGGATCTAGTCAGCCTAGTCAGCGCTCTTGCCGAAGAACATCTGCTTCGGCTCACGCGATTGATGAAAAGTGAGGTTGAGCAGAGTACCGATGCGCTCCGAGGTAGCGGGGTGGCTGCGAAGCAAGCGCATGGGATCATGCCCGAATGCAGACACAGCCATTGGCGCAGGGCCGGTATGATGGCGCTCCAGCTTATCGAGTGCGGCGATGAGTGCCCGCGAGTCGCCGGTCAATTCTAGCGCGGTTGCATCCGCATCCAGTTCGCGGACGCGCGACAGCGCCAGTCCAAGCAGCTGACCGAGCGTCGGAGCTGCGCTCAGCAGCGTCGCCAATGGCCGGCTTGCCCTCATCGCGCCGTGGTTATGTCGCGTTCGCAGCAGGGCGAGACCGGCGAGCGAGGTCCCATCGATCGCACGACGCAATGCAGTCGCCCAGCTCATTGTCCAGGTGTCATTGTTGCGGATATGCGCCACTTCGTGGGCCAAGATCCCGGCGATCTCTTCGCGCGTCATGCCGCGCAACAGCCCCTCAGTTAAGACGATGGCGCTGTGTTCCGGTCCGCCGAGCGCGTAGGCATTCATATCGCTTGGCGCAGGTAGACAATAAAGCTCCGGCATTCGAGCCAAGCCGGCTCGGCCGCAAACCCTCGTTAGAATGGCGAACAACTCCGGCACCTGGGCGTGGGACAGCAGGCGGGCGCCGAACCAGCGATACATGCTCTCGCGCGAGATGACCGTGCCATCAGGGCGGGGGGCGGTTCCCTGTAACGCGCGCCGCATGCCCTCGGTCCCACCGACGATCCAACCGCACACCGCGAGCAGCAACATCATTGCAAGGATCGCCAATGCCGATGATTGATGGTTCGCAGTCTGATGGGCGAGCCGCCGACGCCGCAACAGGTCCCGATCTTTCGAGTTCAGCTCGATACGGCATCGCAGGTAAACGCCTGCCTCACCCGACGGCCAATAAATCTCCACGGTAGTACCGCACCGGGAAACGCTCAGCATTTGCATTGGCGGCGCACAGCGCACCAAAGCGAGTGAAATGCCTGGCGCGAGGTCGGCGACGACATCCCGCCGCGGCCGATGACCATGTAAAGCTGTCCAGCTTATGCCAGCGTCAAACACCCTGTTCCTGCCCCCTAGTGCACGCCCAACGCGAAGGTTACGGATCAACTTGCGCCCTGTCATGCCAATTTCATGCCATAGACACAGGAAACTTGCGGAATGCACAAGGGATACTACGGTATTAGCGGGAACCGGCTTTGGTTGCGTGGCGTATTGGAACCCGCGATGGTTCGCATCGATCACGATGGTGCGGAGAGTCTGTGAGCTAGACTAGATCGATCTGCTGGTCGACTCAGGCCCGCGAGAGCCAATCTCGACGCTTCTGGGGGAGACACGAGGTCGGCGTGAGTTTGCGGGGCTGTATGAGCAAAATCCGTGAGAGCAGGGGAGATCGTCAGTTAAAGGTCAATGCCCCTACCTGACGGGCGACGGCATGCTGGTCGAATTCGCAAGTGCTGTCGACGCCGTGACCTTCGCGGTCGGCACGCGCGCAGCCCGTTGCCTCAGATTTTGCGAGACTGATCCTCCCTGCGACGGCTGCTTCCTTATTTGGAAACGGCGGCCAAGCTATTGAAATCGCTAGAGGGCATTTTGAGCCTTTTTTCCAAATGCGCTTTGAAATCGTTAAATAATCAAACTGATTTTGATTCCGCCATTCGGACATCCGACCGGTCCGGCTGCAGCCAGCACTTAAAGCCCTGAGTTTGTTATCAGACAGCTCTTCTCGCGGCTAAGTTTTAAGGTGCGTTTGGAA
>VAZQ01000100.1 GCA_005883115.1 Alphaproteobacteria bacterium
TGCTAGCGGGGAGAGCAATCATATGAACCTCGCCACAAGCGCATCAAGCGATATCGCGGCAGGGACTCGACAGGGTAATCATTCCCGGCAGATGATACTGGTTCAACACGCGCCAACGACCAATGCCACGGTTCAAGACGAGGCACGCACCGGCAGAGCTGCTTGCGGACGAGTTCATCCAGGAGAAGGCCTCCGCACTCGGTCGGCTAGGACGCGCGCTTGAAGCAAGCCTCGCTGCGTTGGCCGAGTTCGACGCCGGCGGCTGCCAGGTGAGTTCGGCTGCTGAATACCGGCAGATGCGCGCCTCGCTTGTGGCGGAGGCGAGCATTGCGCTGTGGCATTTCGTGGTCCAACGGGAGGCTTGCGGACTGAGCGACCTGCGCTACGTGCTCCGCGATTACCGCGTACCGCACGAAGTGTCCGCGCGCATGGGCGCGATTGCGGGAGAGTCGCTGCCCGTTCTTCGCCGCAAGCCATAGCATGGCAGGCGAGTCAGCCCAGCCGATCACCGTTTTCGGGGCACCGGTTATCGATCTAGCCCGGCTACCTCTGTTCCGGCCGGGCTGCCATAGTTACCGAATCCCGTTATGATTTTCATGCTGCGCCGATTCTGGCGCAAAGGCTCAAGCGAAAGGGGGCACGCATGGACGTTCTCATTGGCGTAATCATCACGTTCCTTGTCATCATTCTTGTGCTCTATCTCGTCAATATGCTGCCGCTCGACGGACGCGCCCGACAGATCGTTCGCGTCGTCGTGATCATTCTCGGAGTGATTTCGCTGCTGAAGTATCTTGCAGTGTTCTAAGCCATCGAAGCACATGACTCGTCACCGCCGGTGTTCCACGCTAAGCTGATCGAGCTTTGCGCCAAGCGCGGAAGGCCCAGAAGGAGAAGTGAGATGAGCATGAGCGTCGGTGTGCTCGACCACTACAACGTCTCGACCCGCAACCTGCGGGATACGGTGCGCTTCTACGAGGAGGTGCTCGGATTGGTGAACGGGCCGCGCCCGCCATTCGATTTTCCTGGCGCTTGGCTCTACAGCGAAGGGCATCCGGTGCTGCATCTCAACGACATCTCGCCTACGGACAAGCCGCAGCGGCCGGATTCGGGCGTAATCGATCATATCGCGTTTGGCAGCCGCGGGTTTGAAGCGATCAAGCAGCATCTCACGCGCAAGGGCGTGGCGTTTCGCGTCAACGAGGTGCCGAACAGCACGCGACGGCAGATTTTCGTGACCGATCCGAACAACGTGCTGATCGAGCTCAACTTCGACGTCGGGAAGGAGACGCCTTCCCGCTGAATCGTCGGTCCGCGGCGCCCGGCGCGCCCGTGGACCGGCGCTGCATTCCTTTCGCCACCTTCTCGGCAATGAAGCGCGGCAGCGCGAATGCTGCCACGTGCACTTCGGGCGTCCAGTACTTTGTCGGAAATCGGCCGGCCCTGTCGTAGCGGCTCGTGATCGTCTCGAGCGAAGCGTGGCGTAATTTGACGTTGTCTGTGGCCCAGCCGATCGCCAAATGGCCGCCCACGTATGTGGGAATTGCCGCGACGTAGCAATAGGCGTCCGCGAACAGCTTGAGAAAGTTGGCGATGGCCGCGGTGAGTTCGCCCGATTGGAGCATTGGTACGCCTCGCTGCGTGACCATCACCGCGCCGTTGGTCATGCAACGGCTGCAAACGGCGTAGAATTTTTGGCTGAACAGGACCTTGCCTGGTCCCAGCGGGTCCGTCGAATCGACGATGATGACGTCGAAACGACGGCGCGTTTTGGCGACATATTTCATGCCGTCGGCGATGATGAGATCGAAGCGCTTGTCCGCGAATACCGGCTTCGTAAATTCCGGGAAGTGGCGTTTGGAAAACTCGATCACCGACGCGTCGATCTCCACCTGGGTAAGCCGCTTGACGGATTTGTGCTTGAGTACCTCCTCCGCGACACCGCAATCGCCCCCGCCGACAATTAGCACCTCCTCGGCGTGACCATGCGCTAAGAGAGGCACATGGCTCATCATCTCGTGGTAGACGAACTCGTCCACAGTCGTGACCTGAGTGGCGCCATCGAGCATTAGCATTTTGCCGAAGAAGGGATGCTCGAACAAAACGAGATGCTGGTGCTCGGTCTCTGCCTCGTAGATCACGCGCCTGACCTCATAGGTCATGCGGAAGCCGAGGTCGTCGAACAGCGTTTCGGGAATTCGGCGTCTTTCAGCCATGCTCGAGCCGGCGCATGAAAGCTGCAGGGACGGGGAGGCGCGGAAGCGGCGCCGCCGACGTGCTCCTGCCCTCTGATCAGGTGTCCTGCCCGCGTAGGAGTTCGTTGACTTCGACGCGTTTCGCCTTGAAGGCGCGCCGCAGCACCGGGATGCACGCGTCGGGAGTGGTCTTCCCGCACATGAATACGTCGAGGGCGGCATAGCCAATATCGGGCCAGGTATGGATCGAGATGTGACTCTCGGCCAGCACCGCCACTCCCGAGACACCGTTCGGATGGAAATGGTGCAGATGGATGTGCAGCAGTGTCGCCTGTGCCGCTTCCACGCAGCGCCGCAGCGTCGCTTCGATCAAGTCGATGTCGTCGAGGCCCTCGGCTCCATGCAGATCGACGATCAAGTGTACGCCGGCGCAGCGCACGCCGTGGCGCACGGCGAAGTGCCCTTCGCGACCCTCCGTGGATGCAGGCTTCACTACAGCCACGTGAGCCAGGCTCTTTCGGGCGGCGCTTGGCGTCGCCAAGCTCTTCCCCGATCGCAAGAGGGCGTTCTGGCGCATTGGCGTCCTCCCCAACCGAGTGATCCAACCCGAGTGCCGATCAACGGCGCCAAGCAAGCGAATGCCGCCGATCAGTCCGCACGCGGGGACAGATCACAGCGGCCTGCCCCCACATAAGGCCCAAACCCCTGGAGTCAAGAAGATTCTGCAGAGCAGAGATTTAGAAACTCCTAGCGGCGTGCGTGCGATGTTCAGACCGCAGCATCGGCTCGAGTAAGGCGCGCGGCCAAGCGCGTGCCTTGCCGCTGGGAGACGGACGGACGGTGATCTATGCCTGCACGAATCGCCGCTCGGGCACTGCATCGCACCGCCATATGCATTGCCGGCCGGCTCTCCCGACGCGTGCGAGGCGCCGAAGCCGACCCTAGGAGCAGGCACGAATAGCCGCTAATGTTCGGGGACTGCGAGGACGCGATGACAACTAGTCCCGCACGCCACAGGTTTTTGTTGTGCATGTGCTGCGCGCCGCCGCATCCGGCGCGGAGACGGTTTTTGGCCGGCGTGGCTGGCCTCGGTTTGGGCGCGGTATCGGCGATTCGCCCGACGCCTACCGTTGCGCAAGTATCCGCCGCCAAATCGCGGATTGACGTGCATCACCATTTCATTCCGCAATTCCACGTCGATGCCATGATGGCTCCGGGACGGCGGGCATCAGGCCCGCCGCCGAGATGGTCGCCGGCCTTGTCGCTCGAAGAAATGGACAAGAGCGGGATTGCGACCGCGGTCCTATCGATTGCCCAGCCTGGAGTGTGGTACGGAGACAATGTCGAGGAGGCGCGCGGGCTCGCGCGTCAGCTCAACGAGTACGGCGCGCGGCTTGTGCGAGACCATCCTGGCCGGTTCGGCTTGTTTGCAGTCATCGCACCACCCGACGTGGAAGGCAGCCTCAGAGAGATCGACTACGCCTTCGAAGTGCTCAAGGCGGACGGCATCGGGCTGTTGACCAGTTACCAGACCAAGTATCTCGGCGATCCCTCGTTTGCCCCGGTCTACCAGGAACTGAATCGGCGCAAGGCGGTGGTCTATGTCCACCCCACCACCCCGGATTGCTGCCGAGGGCTCGTTCCCGGCATACCGCCGTCGTCGATCGAATACGCAACCGATTCCACGCGGACCATTGCGCATCTCGTGTTCACCGGAACCGCGATGCGCTTTGCGGACATTCGCTGGATCTTCTCCCACAGCGGCGGCACTCGTCTCGCCGAAGAACGCAAAATCGCGAACCTGCCAGATGGGCCCTTGCCCGAGTTCAGGAAGTTTCATTACGAGCTGGCGCAGGGCAACACGCCAGGGCAGATCGCAGCACTGCTGAAGATGGTGTCCATTTCGCAGGTGCTCTACGGCACCGATTATCCGTTCCGGAACGGCGCGGAAGTCAACCGCGGCATCGCCGAGTGGGGATTCACTGCGACGGATCGGCGCGCCATCGAACGCGGGAATGCGCTGGCCCTTCTGCCGCGCCTGAGAGCGAGCTGAGACGATTCGCGCCGGATCGCCGGATAATTGGCCGCACGGACGGCGCAAAGCGATTTTTGCCAATCTGACCGGCTCACCCGGCCACCGTGCTCCAATTCGCCGCCAACTGCTCGGCACCGCGCAACGAAAGCGCAAGGATCGTGTAGGTCGGGTTCGATGCCCCCGCGGTCGCGAAGATGCCCGGCCCCGCGATATAGAGGTTCGCGATCTCGTGGGTTTGGCCGTAGCTGTTGGTGACCGAATCGCCGGCGTTCGCACCCATGATGGTTCCGCCCATGAGGTGAATGGTCGGCATGTTGCCCCGCGCCGACCAGACCTCCTTGGCACCGGTGGCTTTGGCGATCTTGAGGCCCTCCTCAAAATTAGCGTTCCACAGCGCGACGGCGTCTTGGTCGAAGCTATGAATGATCTTCGCGAAGGGCATGCCGAACTCGTCCTTGTCGCTTGCGGCCTCGATGCGATTCTCGATATTCGGCAATTCCTCGCCGAACGCCCCGATGCGCGTCAATCCGCGCGCCGCGCGTTTCATGAAGGCGGCGAGATCAGAACCGAAAAGATCGAGACGGGCGTTGGCGAATCCACCGAGGTCGCTCGTCTTCAGGGCGGAGCCCGCGACGATGAACGAGCTGCCGAACGCGCCTTTCTGGCTGGTCTTGGCGTAGCGCTCATAGGACATCAACTGGGCGCCGGTAGTGCCCATGTAACTCTGGATGTCCTCATCGAACAGCGCCCATGTCCCCGAGCTGAAATGCGCCATCATATATTTGCCCACGAGGCCGCTTGAATTGGCGAGTCCCTTGGGGTGCTTGTCGGTTGCGGAGTTGAACAGCAGACGCGGATTCTGCGCCGACCAGGCGGCCAGCACTACCACGCTCGCCTCCTGCACCTGCCGCTCCTTCTTCGCATCGTAATATTCGACGCCCGTCACCTTGTTGCCCTGCGCGTTGGTCAGGACGCGGGTGACGGTCGAAAGCGGGCGCACTTCGGTGCCGGCCTTCTTGGCGTCACCGAGATAGGTCACCAATGGGTTGGCGAGCGCGCCGGTCGGGCAGCCGACGTGGCACCAGCCGTCATAAATGCAAGGCGGGCGACCTTTGTATTCTGTGGAGTTCATAGCGACCGCTGCCGGTACCATGCGGATACCGGCCGCCTCGAAACCCTTGAGCCAGATTTCGCCGTTTCGGAAGGTCTTCATCGGCGCCATCGGATACGGCGCACCCGCCGGCCGCCAAATCTCCTCCGCCTTGGCATCGCCGGACACGCCGACGTCCTGCGCGACCTTATCGTAATATGGCGCAACGTCCTGGTAGGAAATCGGCCAATCGAGCGCGCGGCCGTACTCGCTCCTGATCTTGAAGTCGTTCGGCAGGAGCCGTGGGAAGTTGGCAAAGTAGTGCAGCGCCGCGCCGCCGACGCCCCAG
>VAZQ01000101.1 GCA_005883115.1 Alphaproteobacteria bacterium
CAGGCGGCGCAGCCGCTTGTAGGCATCGGCGATATTGTCAAAGGTCTCGAGCACCTTGGGTTTGAGCTCGGCCTCGATGGCGGCAAGCGAGAGCGAGTTCTCCATATCGTCGTCATCGTAATCGCCTTCACCGGGCGCGGTCTCGCTGCCCTCGCCATCGTTCCCGTTGGCGCGCTCGGACGCTGCCTTGAACGGGGTTGCCGCCGCGGGTGCGGACGGCGGAGCCGGCGTCTGCGCCAGCGGAGCGCCGCCGGGAGCGGCCCCTGCTGCCGCGATCGGCTGCCCATCGGAGCCGATCACGGAGGCGGGCATCGCTTTGGCGTCCGGACCGGCATAAGTCGCTTCGAGATCGATGATTTCGCGCAGGAAGACCTTGCCCTCGTTGAGCTCGTCGCGCCAAATGATGACGGCCTGAAAGGTGAGCGGGCTCTCGCACAGCCCGGCGATCATCGCCTCGCGGCCGGCCTCGATGCGCTTGGCGATGGCGACCTCGCCCTCGCGCGAGAGCAGCTCCACCGAGCTCATTTCGCGCAGATACATGCGCACTGGATCGTCGGTGCGTTCGGTCGGCTCCTTGGCCTCGGTCTTGGCCGGGACCTTCTGCTGCACCTCCACGAGCTCGCCGCCTTCGCTCTCGGCCTCCTCGTCGGCCTCTTCGTGCGCCTCCTCGCCCTCTTCGCTCGTCTCCTCGGTCTCGACTACGTTCACGCCCATCTCGCTGAACATGGCCAGCACGTCTTCGATCTGCTCGGAATTGACCGTCTCGGAAGGCAATACCGAATTAATCTGGTCATGGGTGACGTAGCCGCGCTTCTTGGCGGAACGGATCAGCTTTTTGACCGCGGCGTCCGTAAGATCAAGCAGTGGGGTGTCGGGCGCGGTCTCGGATATCTCTTTCTCCGGCACCTCTTCCTCATGCGGCCTCCCCTTGATGCTGCTTGCCATGAGCCTCCAGCCGGCATTCGGGGCCGCGCCGGATCGCGGTCTTGCATGTAGGCGATAGCCTAAAGGGTTGGCGACGCCTACCTAAAACTTCATCTGTAGAAGAATGTTTCGGTTCCCGACGCAATTGCGCCGGAAATCACTAAGGTTCGCCGGGAAAGTTTGAGAAGCCTCGCTCTTGCGCGGGGATTGGGCCCGACTCAACAGCAAGACCGTTTTGTGATATTTTTCCACACTCTGGATTAGGGAACATACCCATTTGCCGCAGGTCAGCGCCGCGCAGAAGCTTCAGATCGAAGCCCAGACACGCCTCGCCTCTTTGATGGAAGAAAAATTAGTAACCCGAATTTCTGTTCTATCCACCCTGCTCGGAGGCGGCAAAACAACCGAACGACTTCTCGTCCGTATTTCGGTCGAAACACACAAAACGTCACCGGACTTCGATCAAGCGGCCGCAGACAAGGCGAGAAATAGGATTAAGCAGGCATTGGGCGAAATTGGTTGTGACGTGTTTATCGAAACGGATCGATAGCCCTTGATCCCACGGCTTGAGTTTGGCGGCGTCTCACTTCAGGAAGTGATACCAAGGCCGCTCAGATTGGGGCTTCCGTCTTCTTGCTGAGACGCGAATTGGATGAGTTCTTCCTTGGACATTTTTATCCCTCCGGATTGCCGTCCTCACCGCGGCGAGAGTCGGTGTTGTGGCCAGACCGGATATCGCGATGCAGGAAAGCGACGGCGGCAATCCCGTTTGGAGCCTTCCGCAGCTGTTCGTGTCGATCTTGCTTGCGCTGCGCCTTGCCAGGACCCCGCTGCCGCCGTTTGGCGGCTGCATGGGCGAACGGCCGCGAAGTCCGGCTTTCAGTGATCGATCGCTGAGCCTGTCGCGGAAATGTTCGGTGGTCCGTCGCCGGAATCGACATGCGGATCAGCTTCTCGATGTCGCGAAGGTACGCCGCCTCTTCGGCGTCGCAGAGCGAGATCGCGACGCCTGCCGCCCCGGCCCGCGCGGTGCGGCCGATGCGATGCACGTAGGTTTCCGGCACGTTCGGCAGATCGAAATTCACGACGTGGCTGATGCCGTCGACATCAATTCCGCGCGCTGCAATGTCGGTGGCGACCAGCGTGAGCACCTCGCCCTGGCGAAATGCGGCGAGCACTCGCTCGCGCTGGTTCTGCGACTTGTTGCCGTGGATCGCGTGGGCTGAGATGCCGGCCTTGGCGAGGCCGCGCACCACCTTGTCCGCGCCATGTTTGGTGCGGGTGAAGACGAGCGCGCGGCCGATCGAGTCCCGCTGCAAAATTTCAGCGAGCACCGCCGGCTTCGCAACCCGATCGACGTGGAGGATGCGCTGCTCGACGCGTTCGACGGTCGAAGCGGACGGCGTCACGGCAACCTTGGCCGGGTCGCGCAACATCTGATCCGCGAGCGCCGCGATGGCGCCCGGCATCGTTGCGGAAAACAACAGCGTTTGCCGTTGCTTAGGAAGCTTCGCGACGATTTTTCGAATGTCGTGGATGAAGCCCATATCGAGCATCCGGTCGGCTTCATCGAGCACGAAAAATTCCACCTCGCCGAGGCGCAGCCCGTTGCTGGTCACGAGGTCGAGCAGGCGTCCGGGCGTGGCGACGAGCACGTCGACGCCGTTTTGCACCGCGCGCACCTGCGCGCCCATGGACACGCCGCCGATCACCAGCGCGGCCCTGGTGCCGACATGGCGGCCGTAAGTGCGGAAGCTATCGAGTATTTGCCCGGACAGCTCGCGTGTCGGGCTCAGCACCAGTACACGGCAGGTCTTGCGCTCCGGGCGCCGCCTATTTGTGAAGAGATGATGCAGGATCGGCACCGCGAATGCCGCGGTCTTGCCGGTGCCAGTTTGCGCAATCCCGATCACGTCGCGGCGCGACAGAACAACGGGAATGGTCTGCGCTTGGATCGGCGTGGGCGTAGCGTATTTTTCTTCAGCGAGCGCGCGTGTGATCGGTTCGGCAAGGCCGAAATCATGAAAAGAGGTCAATGAATAAGCTTTCTATTGTGCGAAACGGCGCGACCGCAGCGATGTGCGTCCGCAGCCCCATATCGCGGGTGGTGCGAGACACCCCGCGTGATCTGGGCTGTCAGTGAAAGTTAAAAGGGCAAGCCAGAAACCGTTTGACGGGGATCCGTACACGCGGCTCGCCAGGACCAGATGAGGTCGCACCAACCATATAGGGCATAGATGTGTTGGTTTCAAGGCGCTTGGCCTTTGGCTCTGGGAGCGCGCAGACCATCACAGAACTCATGCGACGATGGCGCCTTGGCCCGGCGGCATGAATACCTTGTAGATCCTTTACCGCAACCAAACTGCCCCCCTTGCTGGTCGTAATCACTCCGACAGACGCCGTT
>VAZQ01000102.1 GCA_005883115.1 Alphaproteobacteria bacterium
GACGGTTTCGTCATCAGCGATCCCGCGCGCGAGAGATGGCCGAGCTGTATCCCTCCATCAGCAAGCACTCGACACCAGCCGCTCGGGGAAGGGAAATAGCTCAACAAGCGCGTACATCCGCGCGCGAGTTTTAAAATGGGTTTTCGGTAGACCCGGAAGATGAGGCATGCGGCGTGTATTGAGACCAACAGAACGACGGCAATCGGCGGCGCTGGCCAGTGGTCACGAGAAATCCTGCCACAAAGTGGCGGCGATCTGTTCCAGCGCCCAGTCGACCTGATCGCTGGAGATAACAAGCGGCGGGGCGATGCGAATCGTGTGCCCATGTGTGTCCTTGGCGAGGATGCCTCGGGCCTGCAGGGCCTGACAGTAGCGACGTGCACCGCCTGCTTCCGGGTGAAGCTCGACGGCCAGCATCAGCCCGCGTCCGCGCACTTCCCGGATCGTGTTGCTGCGGATGCTGCTCAGGCCATCGAGAAAGCGCGTGCCCTGGGCGGCTGCGTTCTCGATCATCCCTTCCTCGACCAGCACGCGCAGCGCGGCCCGAGCCACCGCACAGGCCAGCGGATTGCCGCCGAAGGTCGACCCGTGCTGGCCAGGTTTCAGGGTGCCAAGCACCGCGTTGTTCGAAAGCACGGCCGACACTGGGTAAAAGCCGCCGGACAACGCCTTGCCGAGCAGCGTGACATCCGCCTCGATGCCCTCGTGCTGTTCCGCGAGCAGCTTGCCGGTGCGGCCGAGCCCGGTCTGGATCTCGTCCAGAATCAGCATCACGTCGTGCGCGGCGCAGAGTTCGCGCACTTCTGTAAAGTAACCCGACGGCGGGATGACGACGCCCGCTTCTCCCTGGATCGGTTCGACCAAAAAGGCGACCGTGTTGGGCGTGATTGCCTTCTTCAGCGCCGCGGCATCGCCGAAGGCGATGATCTTGAAGCCCGCCGCGAACGGTCCGAAATGGTCACGTGCCGCCGGGTCGGTGCTGAAGCCGATGATGCCAAGGGTGCGGCCGTGAAAATTATCGGCGCAGACGATGATTTCGGCCTGCCCGTCCGGCACTCCCTTCACCTCATAGCCCCATTTGCGCACCGACTTGATCGCACTCTCCACCGCTTCGGCACCGCTGTTCATCGGCAGCACCTTGTGGGAGCCGGTCAGCGCCGCGATCTCTTCGTAAAAGAGGGCCAGCTGGTTGTTGTGAAAGGCGCGCGACGTCAGCGTCAGCCGGCCCGCCTGCTCCACCATCGCGGCCAAGATCTTCGGATGGCAGTGGCCCTGATTCACCGCGGAATAGGCGGAGAGGCAATCGAGGTAGCGATGGCCCTGCGTATCCCAAACAAAGACGCCCTCGCCCCGCGACAGAACGACGCCGAGCGGTTCGTAGTTCTGGGCGCCAAAGCGCGCTTCCCTCGCGATGAAATCAGTGACCGATGGATCCATGTTTCGTCACTCCAGTTGGAGCGAACTGGCAGGCAGCGGGCTATCGCCATTTTCCAGCCTGCGAATGCTTGATGATCATCATCAAGTTACCACAGGCACTTTGCTTGCGGACACATTGGGTGACGCTAAACGGCACTGCCACTCCCTATCGGGCTGGACAGAAACAACCCAGCGGGCCTCCTTGCCCACTCTCATTATAAGATATTGACTAATAAGACGATTTGGCAATGCTCACCCCGAGAGACCGCACCGTGTGGTGCACTCGGCTGGCAACACCCTGCGGACTTATCAACATCGGACGTCGAACCAGCGCTCTGCTGGGTCTGCTACTGCCGGTAAAGCGGACATCGGCAAAGCTTGCCGGCTAACCGACCACTTCCAACTAGCCTGCCTCAATCTAAGCCATGGCCTGAATGGCGCCCCGGCCGGGGCCGACTACAATGGACCTATCATGTTATTCCTGCTTTTGTTTGGAACGCCCTCCAACTCGAGAGACTAGAATTTGGATCCTACTCTGCAAGACCTGATCGAGCGAATTGGCTCAGAACATGTTGAGCGGCGACTGAAAGTCGAAGTCGAGCATGAGGCCCAGCTGTTTGGACAGGGACTGATCATTTTCAATCTTGAAAACTGGTACGCAGCGCCGTGGATTGTCAGAACTGCGCTGAAGCTGACTGGACTTTATGGCCGTGCGCGTCGAAACGCTGACCACGTCGTTGTCAAACAACATAGCGTGGCTTTCGCCAATCTTCCCCCGGCATTTGACAATTTCACTATCCTTCACATCAGCGATCTGCATGCCGACATAAGTGTAGGCGCGATGCGGCATCTGGTTAGCGTGGTCGGCGGCCTTCAATACGACATTTGCGTCTTAACCGGCGACTATCGCGGCAAGACATATGGTCCATTCGAAAAAAGTCTAGAAATCATCGATGAACTGCAGGCCCAATTGAAGGGGCCAGTTTATGGGGTGCTAGGTAACCACGACAGCATCCGTATGGCCCCTTCAATGGAAGCCATGGGAATCTGCATGCTGTTCAACGAGTGCGAACCGATTGTTCGTGACGGACAACGTATTTTCCTGGCCGGCGTTGACGATCCGCATTTCTATCGGGCAGACGACATTGAGAAAGCCGCGTCGCAAATTCCTTCAGATGCCTTTTCGATTTTGTTGGCGCACACGCCGGAAGTTTACGATCGAGCGATGAGCGCCAGATTCGATCTCATGTTATGCGGACACACCCACGGAGGCCAGCTTTGCCTAACCGGTGGATTTCCGATCAAGCTGGAGGCAGCATTACCTAGATTTATGGGCGCTGGACCATGGCGCCATGGCGCCATGGTCGGATATACCTCGGTGGGCGCTGGCACGAGCCTTCTGCCGGTCCGCTTAAACTGCCCGCCGGAGATAACTCTGCATACCTTGCGCGATGGGCAGCAGCTCTATCTGTGGAGCCTCAAGAGGTTGTCCTCGGTCAAACCGAGTCTGCTGATGGGGGTTCGCGACTTTAGGGCACCGTGCGGGCGATGCCAGTTGTATTTGTGAATCCAGTGGGGCAGTTCCTCGGCGCGTCGGTCTGATGTGGGGTAGGCCTGCGCATAGGCCCACTCTCTGAGCGCGGTCTGGATGAAGCGTTCGGCCTTGCCGTTGGTTTTGGGCGTATAGGGCTTCGTGCGGATATGCTTGATGCCGAGGTCCCGGCAAGCATCCCGAAAGTCGAAAGCTTTGTAACAACTGCCGTTGTCAGTCATGACACGGGTGACGGTGACACCGAGGCTTTTGTAATAAGCCACGGCCGCCTTGAGGAACGGTATGGCGCTTTCCGCTTTCTCGTCCGGCAAAATCTGGGAGAAGGCGACGCGGGAGTGATCGTCGATACAGACATGAACGAACTCCCAGCCGACGCCACGGCCGTTGCTCTGACCGGTGCGGTCGCCGGTGATGCGGTGACCGATCTTGTCAAACCGGCCGAGCTTCTTGATGTCGATGTGGATCATCTCGCCAGGCTTCTCGCGCTCATAGCGACGCACCGGCTCGGCCGGCTCCAGGTCGCGTATCCGGTTTAGTCCCAGCCGGCGCAGGATGCAGCTGACGGTGGCAGCCGAGACGCCGACTTCAGCCGCGATTTGCTTGCCGGTATGGCGCTGACGGCGCAACACCTCGACCACCGCGCATGTGGCAGGCGCTGTTTGGCTTGGCAATGAAAGAGGTCTGGAGGAGCGGTCGCGCAAACCATCGACACCGCTTGCGCGGAACCGTTCGACCCATTTGGCCACCGTCTTCGGCGTGGTGTTGAACTGGCGCGCGGCGGCGGCATTGCTCAGTCCCGCTTCCACACACCGCACCATGGCCTCTCGACCTTTCGGCGTCAGGGGAGCATTCTTGTGGCTGTTCATCTGGTCTCTCCGTGGAACACTGA
>VAZQ01000353.1:0-4735 GCA_005883115.1 Alphaproteobacteria bacterium
GGCCAGAGCAGCGCGACGGCAACTACTACAGTCGCCGCGCCATAGGCGATCAAGCCGGCCAGTATGCCGCTCGCGGGCGCACGATGTTCCAGGGCGGAACGCGCCATGATTGGGGACGTGCCATAGGCGAGTGCCGCCAACGAGGCGAAGACGTAACCGGCAACGCGGCGTGGCACGAAGAGCGGCGTCTCGATCCCGTGCGACGGCGTCAAGCCCGATCCGTTCACATCGACCTCAGATACCGCGTGCACAGTGCGCGATCGAGCCGGCTGTCGCTGTGTGATGAGCGAGCCGACCAGGATCAACAGGCCTCCGATCATCTGCAGGACGGTGCAGGGTTCGTGCAGAATGATCACTGCCAGGATAAGCGTGACGATGACTTGCAGCTGGATGACCGGCGCGGTCAGGTTCATCCCAGCCGCAGTACCGTCCGAGGAGGAAATGCAACAAGCCGACCGCCGCCATCCAGGCGGCCGCCCTCGTCGGGAATTGCGCGAGACGAGTGATTTCGCCCGTCAGGACGGCGGCCAGCAGAAACAACGCCACCCCGATCGGGACTGTAATAGCCATGCCTTGACCCGGCGTGCCCGTGACGACGCCACGCCGGACGGCGGCATTGTTGAAGGCAAAAGTCCCCGCCGACAGGATGGCCAGGATGGCGCCCAGCATTTCGGCTCTCTATCGCCCATCCCTGGACGGCAGTCGTGCCGTAGGCGGCATATGGCCGGCTTACCCAGTTCTATACGGTATCGGATCCCGGCGTTATTTTTTCACCTTCAGCGGATCCTTGACGTCGTCGAACTTTGCAAATTCCGTGTTCCAGAGCTCGCCGTTGATCTTCTCAACCTTGCGGATGTAAATGGGCTGCACGATGTCGCGGGTCTCCGGATCGATCGACATGATTCCGCGCGGGCTTTCCCATCGCATGCCTTTCATTGCCGCGACAAGACCGTCACCATCGGTCTTACCCTGAGTTTTCTTGAGCGCCTCATAGATAAGATGCATTCCGTCGTAGCCGCCGACGGACACGAAATTCGGGCGGAAGTTGTTCGCCTTCTTGAAGTCCTCGACGTATTTCTTGTTCAATACGGAATCGTGCGCGGCTGAATAATCGTGTGCGGTCACCATTCCCAGCATCTGATCGCCCATATTGTTGAGTTCGTCGTCGTCGGTGAGGTCGCCCGGCCCGATGATCTTGATGCCCGAATTGGCGAGACCGCGCTCGGCGAACTGCTTAGCGAAGATGCCCGCCTGCGTACCCGGGAAATAGATGAACGCGGTGTCGGGGTTGATGTCGCGGATCCGCTGCAGGAACGGCGCGAAGTCCGGATTTGCCAGCGGAATACGGATCGACTCGACGATCTGCCCGCCGAGCTCCGTGAAGCGCTGCTTGAAGGCGGTTTCCGCCTCGGTACCCGGCGCCCATTCATTGACCAGCGTCACCACCCGCTTGCTGCCGTTCTTCGCTGCCCATTCGCCCATGATCCAAGAGGATTGAGCCAGAATGAAGCTGGTGCGCACAAAGTACGGCGACGCGGTCGTCGTGACCGAGGCGCCCGAGATCATCACAACGGTAGCGATCTTCGCCTGAGTGACGAGCTGACCGTAGGCCAGCGCGGTCGGCGTGATTCCGCCAGCGATGATCTGCACCTTATCGTTCACGATCATCTCCTGGACGAGCCGCCGCGCATTGTCGGCGACACCGCCATCGTCCCTAAGGATGATTTCCACTCTTTTGCCCGCGACGGTGTTGCCGTGGTGCTGCATGTAGAGGCGCGCGCCGGCTGAGGCCTGCCGGCCCGCGGCCGCAAAACCGGCACCGGTCATGGAAAAGCTCATGCCGATCTTGACCACCTCTTGCGCCGCCACAGCACTCGCGCTCAGCGCGACCGTGGCGGCTGCCGCGATTGCAATGGTGAATGGTCTGCGTGGCATATGTTGTCCTCCGCGTGGTGACGCTTGGCCCTCCAGTTATTGTCTAGCATACGGGGCGATGCCCGACGACCGCGAGACGCGCACGTTAGCTCATAGCAGGCCAAGTTCTCTGAGCTCGCGCCGCAGCGCCTCCGGCATGTGTTTGGCGCCTGCCGCGGCGCGGTCGAGATCGCGCGGCGCGTCCTTGGCCGCGAGATACCGCCAGCCCTGGAACGCGCGCCACAGGCGCGGCTCGACCAGCACGAGCTTGGGCTGCAGCACCAAATGACAGCGCCCCACCCCCTCCTTATCGACGAACGGACGCACATCGAGGATCCGCTGGCGGCACATGATCTCACCCCGGATCACCCAGTAGAGCGAGCCGCCCCCGCGCAGTTCGCCCGCGCGCTTGGGCGCCATGCGTGTCCGGTGCATGTGCTCGCGCGAGAGGCCCCGTTTCCTGCGCTCTTTGATTTTCTCGCGGATCCACTCCTCAAGATCATGGACGGAGTCGCAGCCGACGCAAAGTTTGATCAGATGAAGCGCCACGTTTGATGGTCCGGAACCGAGTGTGACGAAATCATAGCGCGCGCCTCGCCACCCTTACCATCGGAGGCCGAGCTTATCCTCAGAAGATGGGTTGGCTTATTGCGAGGGAGCAAGTGGCGTCGGCGCCGGGCGCGCGGGAGCGGCGCTCGGTGACGGCCGCGCCTGTGCATCTGCTTGCGGCGGCCGGCGCGGCGGCATCGGCGCGGTCGGTGGCGCGGGCGCGGCCGTGCCGGTCGTATCTTGCGGTTGCCGCTGGGCAGGCAGCGGCTCGGCGGTCATGATGTTGACGGGCGGGATCGAAGCTGCCGATGGGAAATAGAGGCTGTTGGGCGTTCTCATCGCCGGGCTGAGTGCCGGAGAAGGCGCATTGCTCGCGAGCCCGCGAGTGCCCGCGGCGGGCCAGCTGGTCGAGGCGCTCTTGAGGCGAGCTTCGAACGGCCGCTCCGCGAGGTTGAGGTTGATCCGACTGGGATCACGCAGCCATCCGAAGGCGCTGCACTGGTCCGGCGCGCAGCCGTCGCGGACCGCAAGCACATGCGCCACAATGCCGAAGCGATCGGCCTCGACCGCGCGCCGCAGCGCGAGCAGCGCGGGGTTTCCTGCGCGATCGCCAGTCTCGGCAGCGGAACCGAGCACAGAAAGCTGCGCGGCAACGTAGGTGACGGCTGCGACGGTTGCTTCCGGGCTGGCGAATAGCGCCTTTTCGCACGCAACCTCCACCGTCTCGGCTGCGATTGGATCGAGGCATCCCAGCGCCGAGCCTGGCACGATTGCACGCATCGCGAGTTCAAAGACGCGGTTTTGGAGCGCGCGCTGCTCGGCGGCGCGATCGCGCCCGGCAAAATAGTCCCGCGCGCCCCACCAGCCGACCAAAGCAACGAGCAGCACAAGAACCGCTGCAGGTACGCTTCTGCCGTCACTGGCGCCACGACGAAGAGCAACCGCACAAACGAAGGCGATCAGCGCGACACTGCCGGCAACCGCCCATACCGGCAGCGACACGGTCAAATCGAGGGCTGTTGCCCATTCCCCCATGCGATCGAGCATCTCGGGAGCACTCCAGAGGCAAGTATGGCTCAGGGAAGCACCGGTTGCCACCCTGCTTGGCTCGCGGAACTTCGCCGCCAATCCGCATCGCAGCTTTGCGCGCCGAACCGCACCCCTTTGCTGGCCCATGCGAATTCGCGCGCGCTTACGCACGCTTGAGCGCGTGCGTAAGGCCGGTTGCTATCTTGTTGAATGCGTTCCGGCTAAGAACGCAAAGTCAATTCAGCGCGAATTTTCGAGCTGGCTTTCCCTCGCAACGCGCTCGAACGCCTCATTGGGGTTCTTGATGCGATACTGGTAGTCGGACCCGTCAGAGGGAAGCAACTTCACGACCTGGTAGATGCTGTTGGCCACCATGTGGCCGATCGGACGCGACGTGAAGTAGACGTTCTCACCGATCTGAAACCTATGTTCTTGCAACGCGGTTCTCCTGACTTCGAACGAAACCGATTTGCTCTTGTCGAGCGGTGCTTCCCCCGATCCGACGCCAATATAGCAGTGAAAATCAGTTGTTGCCTCTAAAATTCCGTTTTTCGTTCGGGATCCATCTCGCGAACTGCCAACGATGAAATAGCATACAAACTCAATGGGTTGCGAGGCATTGTTGAGTTGGAATCCCTGGCTGAGGCTGCGACATCATGGCGGGCATTCTGGAGGAAGGTCACTGGCGAAACTCCGCGCCCAAACAGACGAAACGTCCGGGGCCGATCAGAAACGCGGGCCGTCCGCCAGGAGCCTGGGCAAGCGCCCCGGGCAACACAATGGCGCCGCGTTCATGACCTACCGGCTCTCTCACGCCCGGCTCTGGGGAGACGCGAATGCGCTTGATCATCGGGATTATCCTCGGCTGCGCCCTCACGGTGGGTGGCGCCTACATCGCCGATACTGCTTCGGTCGCCACCGCGCAGCCGGTCATGGTCAATTGGGACGTAGTCGCCAAAAATTTGGACAGCGTCACCACGCTTGCGCGGGCGAGCTGGAAGAAGATTACCGGCTGATCGGCGCAGGGGTTGGGCTTTACGTTCCCTGGATCCGGCTGCAGAAAACCAAGTCCCAGCCGCCCTGCCCTCGGGCGCGTCAGGCCCGTACTTCCTGCCTTTGGAAAACGACATAGGCGATCACGAACAGCAGGATTGAACCCGCTACGAGTCCGACGATCTGCGGCCAGACGATCAGCACGCTTTGCAAGAGCGGGATCGGGGCGTCCGGAATAGCCCCGCGCTCG
>VAZQ01000353.1:4852-9326 GCA_005883115.1 Alphaproteobacteria bacterium
CGCGTGTCGAGCACGCCTAAGATATCCCCGGCGGTCGTCACCGCATCGGCGAGAGCCGGCGAGAATAGCGGCCAGAGAATAGTCAGGAACAGCCACAGCCCGAGGGCGACGAGGGCGGCCGTCGCTGCCGAGCGGAAGAGCACCGAGCACAGCAGTGCGAGCGCAAACCAGAAGCCGGCATAGGCGATCGTGACCACCAGCAGGATAAGCGCGCGCGCCATTTCCTCGGCGTTGGGAGGCACACCCAGTCCGAGCAACCCAAGCCCGATCACCAGCAGCCAGAGCACAATGAGGCTGACCGACAAGGTGAACAGCCCGGCGGCGAATTTGCCGAACAGGAGCGCGTCGCGATAGATCGGCTGCGCCAGGATGCGCGAGAGTGTGCGCCGGTTATGCTCGCCGTTGACGGCATCGAAACCGAGCCCGATCGCGACCAGCGGAACCAGAAACGACAGCAGCGCGACGAGCGGCAGCGGCCCGCCGCGGGTGAACAAGCGCAAGAAGAGGAACGGGTCCTCCGCGGTGATTTCCTTGATCTGATCGATGGCACCGCGTACGACGGCGATCGCGGTTGCCGTCACCAGCACCACCAGCACCACGACCAGGATGCTGGTAAAATGATCGGCGATCTCCTTCAGTGTCACGACCCCGAAGCCGTGCAGGGCCGAGCCTTCACGCCGCATGAAGCTCTCCTTCGTGGGTCTGGAAATAACGCGTGTAGATCGCTTCGAGACTCGGCTCCTCGACCGACAGGCGCAGCAGCCGCCCACCGCCCGCGACCACCGCCGACGCCGCTTCCGGTCGAACGTCGTGGTCGGCCAGGAGCAAAAACCGGTTCGCTCCGGCCGGCTCGACCCTTTGCACCCCAGGAATAGCCCCGATCCGTTCCTCGAGCCCCTGCCCCTGCGCTTCTACCTCAACACGGAAGCCGCCGCCCAATACTTGGCGTCCCAGCTCGGGCACGGTGCCGATGAGCACGATATTTCCCTGACTAAACAGAGCGACGCGATCGCAAACGCTCTGCACCCGCTCAAGCAGGTGCGAAGACAGCAGCACGCTCACCCCCTGGTTCTTGAGGTCGCGAATAACATTGAGCAACTCGGCGGTTGCCTGCGGGTCGAGGCCGGAGGTGGGCTCGTCGAGAATGGCAATCTGCGCCTCTTTCATCAGAATTTCTGCGAGCCCCAGCCGCTGGCGCATGCCGCGCGAGAAGGTGCCGACGCGGTTGTTTGCCATCTCGCCAAGGCCCACATGGCCGAGCGACGACTTGATCCTCTCCTCGCGCTCTGAGCGTTCGAACCCCATCAGCCGCGCGGTATAGCGCAGGTTCTCCGCGGCCGTGAGATTGTCGTAAAACCCGATCTGGTCGGGCAGGTAACCCACCTGCCGTTTCACCGCCAGCGGCTCGCGCACCGGATCATGGTCGAGGACGCGGGCCTGCCCATCCGAAATATCGCTCAGCCCCAGCAGCATCAAAATGGTGGTGGTCTTGCCGGCGCCGTTCGGCCCGAGCAGCCCAAAAATCTCACCACGCGCCACCGAGAACGAAATGCCGTTGACGACGGCTACTCCGTTGTAGCGCTTGGTGAGGTTCTTCGCCTCGATGACGTTCATCGCCGCCCGAACCACACCACCGAGCCGATCATAACGAGCAGCGCGCCGCCGATCAGAGCGATCCCGACAATGCCCCATATCGTGGAGGTCGTGACCGCAACACGGAAGGTCTGCGATGCCGATTCACCACGCGCGTTGGCGCGCACGGTGGTGACATAATCGCCGGCCACGGCCTTGGCGGCCGGCGTGACGAGGGCCTGTACCTCCTTGGTTTCGTTGGGGGCGATGCGATCGACGGCCTTCGGCTCGAAGCTCACCTTCCAGCCCGAGGGAGCCGACCCCGACAGCTCAATCTGCTCCGCCGGCGCGGTACCCGAATTGCTAAGGATGACAGGGATGGACGCCTCCTGACCCGCGGAAGCCTTGGCGCTGAGGACGCCTTCCCGCCCGGCAACATCGATCTTGGGCTGACCTGTGATGTCGAGAGCAAGGTCCGATGTCGCGGTCGCGTCATCGGCCGATACTTTCGCGACCACCTTATACTTGCCCGCCGCAACGGTATTCGGGGGTCTCACCTTGAGCTTGACGTCCTTCGACTGGCCTGGATCGAGCGGAAGGGCATTGAGCTCCTGACTGCCGTATTGCTCGGTGTAAGTGGCATCGAAGTTCTGCGGCGCTTGCGCAGACAAGCTCACCAGCACTTTCTTTGGGCTGTCGTTCTTGATCCCAAGCTGGAACTCGAAGCTCGACTTCGACGTGCCGCGCAGTTCGGGGAGCTGTGGGTTGAGCGTCAGCTTGGCGGGCAGATCAGTCGCGAGCTTGACCTCGATGGGCAGGCTTGGGCTTGCCTCCGGGGTGGACCCGCGCGCGATCACGGTCAAATTCGTGGAGCCGACCGGGGCGTCCTTGGGCACGTCCAGGCGTAGCTCCAGTGGCACGTTGGAATTGGTCGCCGGCAGCGCCGCCGCCACCGGCTGGCCGCCGCCGATCAGCGTTGCGGTCCAGCCCGAGGGAACGCCGGCAACCGAGAGCGCCAGCCGCTCCGGCGGAAGGCCGTAGTTCTGTAGCTTGAGGTTGATCGATGAGGTGGTTCCCGGACGCAAAGTCACGGCAGGATAATCGGTGAGCAGGAATAAACCTTTGACGTCGTTCTTGGGTTCTTCCGCAATCGCCGTGGTGCAGAAGGCGGCGCAAAGGACAGCCGAAAACAGGGCGACAAGACGATATCGCATGATCGCAACTCCAAAGCGGTGAGGCAGTCAGTCCCGCTGTTTAGATTACCCTTCCCGGCGAAACCGAAGGCGCTACAGGATGGGCGTGTTTTTCTTTCGTCCCGGCGCAGGAATCAATACACTTTCTTGAGATTTTTGGCGCACCGCCGCAGCCGCGAAGCGCCCTCATACCCGTATGACTTTCGGCCAATCGACCTCGTCTTCCGGAAGCACCCAGGGTTCCGCGAGCGCCGCCCCCCGCCATTCGCCCCAAGCTGGCAGTGCCATTATCACATCCATATACGCGCGAGCCGGGCCGCCAACCTTCACGGCGTACGTATGGAAGCGGGCGACCACCGGCGCGTACATCGCGTCGGCGGCGCCGAAGCTGCCGAATAAAAAGGCGCCGTCGCCACCGTGGCGCGTTCGACAATCGGTCCACATCGCCTCGATGCGGCGGACGTTCGTCTCGACCTCCGGGGTCAACTGCCGCGCATGACCGGCCGCGACATGTTCATGGGCAAATGGCGGCGTAGCGGAACAAACCCTGCATGCATCTCGGCCGAAATCGCGCGGGCGAGAGCCCGCGCGCCCGGATCAGCGGGCCAGAGGCGGGCACCAGGAAATTTCTCGGCGAGGTATTCGAGAATCGCAAGCGATTCCCAGATTTGTACATTGCCATCTGCAAGCGCCGGGACTCTCCCCGCGGGTGAAACTTGGCCCACTCGCGCCTTGAAATCCTCAGCATCCAACGAAATCACCTCTTCGTCGAAGGCAATGCCCGCCACCTTCATGGCGATCCACGGACGCAGCGACCAGGAGGAGTAGTTCTTGTTGCCGATGATAAGCCTGAGCCCCATCCGCCGACCTCACGCCGCCGTTGCGCGACATTGCCGATGGTGGGCGGGGCGTGCCGCCAGCGTCAAGCGCCGCGCTGCCTCGCCGTTGACCCCGGCAAAGGGCCGACAAGACGCGCTAGCGCTGCGGATCGAAGTGCCTACGGCTTTATCAGCGGCGCGAGATCAGCTGATGCCGAGTATCACGGCTGTCATTGCCGCACCCAGAACGGCTATCGTCGCCGCGAGCACCGTCACGGCGGCGGCAAAGCAGCGCAGCAGGCGCTCCCCGCGCCCGCGTGCGACCGCCGCGTGCGGCAGGGCCGCAGGGATCGCTGGTCGCATTTCGAGCGGCATCGTCGATACTCCTTGCCTGGGCGCTCCGACAGGTTCGCGCCCCGAGTTAAATGGAGGCGCCGGAAATCAGACCAGCGGCGAGCACAGCGGTTGCAAAAAGCCGCGGTAACAAAATCGTGCCGGGTCACTCGCGCATTTTCCCCGCGAGCGATGAATACCGGGTAAATCGAGCGTCTGCGCAATGAGGATCTTTTAGCCGTTGTTCGGTGTCGGTGCCGGAAACAATTCCGAACTGCGTCCCATGAGCCAATAGACCGCGAGACCGACCCATTCGCGCATGGCGGTGTCGCTTCGTCGCAGCCCATCGCCTACCGTCGCAAACGGACGCAGCACATCCTTGGCTCCACGCGTACGCCAATCGACTGGATAGGCTTCAACCGGAAAGCCGACCTTGCGGAAAACGCCCATCGCCCGCGGCAGATGATGGGCCGATGTCACCAGCAGCCAGCGCTCGCCGGGCTTTGGCTGGGCAAGGGCCTTGGAAAAAATGGCATTCTCGACCGTGTTGCGCGATCG
>VAZQ01000354.1 GCA_005883115.1 Alphaproteobacteria bacterium
TCGACGATCGCGGCGTGCTGGCGTCGGGCAAGCTCGCCGATCTGGTGGTGCTCGACGGCGATCCGAGCGCGGACATCAGCAATTCGCGAAAAATTCACGCGGTGTGGCATCGCGGCAAGCAGGCGGCGGGACCGGTCGCGACGTTCACGCCGTGAGCAGCAGCGCGGATTGAGCACCGCGAAATCCGAGGCAAGTCGGGCTGCAATCGACAGTCGTCGGCTTGCAGGCCAGCGCCGCGTGGATATGAGGCAGTCGGGGAGGACAGCTATGGCTCTGCACAAAATCCGGTGTTTCGTTGAACGCGCGGGCACCATCGCCATCGCCGCCGCAACATTGCTCTTCCCGCTTGCGCCCGCACGCGCCGCCGATCCGATCAAGATCGGCCTGAGCTTGAGTCTGACGGGGGCGACCGCGCCGGCTGGCCGGCAAGTGCAAGCCGGACTCGACATCTGGCGCGACCACGTCAATGCCGCGGGCGGCCTGCTCGGACGCCCGGTCGAGCTCATCTATTACGATGATCAAGCCAATCCCGCGAATGCGCCGGGCATCTACGCCAAGCTCATGGGGATCGACAAGGTCGACCTGCTCATCGGCCCTTACAGCACCAATATCATCGCCGCGGCGCTTCCCGCGATCATCCAGAACAAGCGCATGACCATCGGCATTTTCGGGCTCGGCGCCAACAAGCAGTACAAGTACGCGCGATATTTTTCGATGAATTCGCAAGGCGCGTCCCCGCGCAATTATTCGCGCGGACTGTTCGAGCTTGCCCTCGAGCAGCAGCCGAAGCCCGGACGGGTGGCGCTGGTCGGCGCCGACGTCGAGTTCTCGCGCAATGCGCTGGACGGCGCGCGTGAGAACGCGAAGGAGCTCGGCTTCGAGGTGGTCTACGAGCGCACTTACCCGCTCGCCAATACCGAATACACGGCGATCGCGCGCGCGATGCAGGCGGCCGATGCGGAGGTGGTCTATGCCGCAACGCTGCCGGTCGATACCGTGGGGCTCCTGCGCGCGTCCAATGAGGTGCAGTTCAGGCCGAAGCTCTACGGCGGCGCTTTCCTCGGCCTGTTGGTGACGGGCATCAAGCAGCAGCTCGGGCCGCTGATCAACGGACTCGTCAACAACGAGTTCTACATTCCGGCCCCCAGCCTGCAATTCGCCGGCACCAGCGCGTTTCTGGACGAGTACCAGAAGCGGGCGGCGGGGCTGGGCATCGATCCGCTCGGCTTCACCTATCCGCCCTATGCCTATGCCGCCGGACAGATTCTCGCCAAGGCGGTCAGCGAGACCAAATCGCTCGATGACCAGACGCTCGCCGATTACATCCGCAATCATAGCATCGACACGGTGATCGGACCGATGTCGTTCGGCGAGGACGGCGAATGGAAGACGCCGCGCATCATCTATGCGCAATTCCAGAACGTCAGCGGCAACGACATGGGCCAATTCAAGGACATGTCGCGCCAGATCGTGGTCTGGCCCGGCGAGCTCAAGACCGGCAAGCTGATCTACCCCTATGCTCAGGCAATCCAATGAATGGGGCGACCCGCGGCGCGCATGGCAGTTGCAGCGCAAGCAGCATCCCGCGCTTCGCCGCTCGACCTATCGAAAACGTTAGCAGCATGGAGGCTCCCAGATGAAACGCCTGATCTGGTCATTGCTTGTCGCCACTCTCGTCTCCACGCCGGCAATGAGCGCTGATGTACCTTCGCTGGTGGGAACATGGACCGGACAGAGGGATCGGATTGCCAAGGTCGAAGGGCGGCGCGGCGGACTTGCCACGCTGGTCATAACGGAGCAGCAGGGCAACACTTTCGTAGGGCATTTGAAACGGTCTAACCCGACGGGCGACGAGGATGAGCCACTCTGGGGCGCTTTCACGCCGGACGGTCAGCTCATGATGGGATCGGACGAGGAAGGATTTTATATTTTCCGTCTCATCGACGAGAACACCCTCGATTATTGTTACAGCGAGAGCGGCCCTTCTGCACGCTCGGTGTGCGCCAGGCTTGCCCGGCAGCGCTGATTTTGCCCCCGCACAACTGCGATCGCCGGGCCAGCGCGGCACGCCTAGAACGATGTGGTAGGCTGCTCGGCCTGAAACGAAGGCAAAACGCGAGGGAGCAAGGTCATGGCGTTGCGTAAATTCATCATTGAGAGGGATATTCCGAAGGTCGGCACCTTGGAGCGGGAGCAGCTTCGCGGCGCCGCGGCAAAATCAAACGGAGCGCTGCGCCAGCTCGGTCCCGACATTCAGTGGGTCGAGTCATACGTCGCCGACAACAAGACGTTCTGCGTCTATCTCGCCAAAGACGAGGACATCATCCGCAAGCACGCAGAGATCAGCGGCTTTCCAGCGACAAAGATCACCGAGGTGTGCAAGATGATCGACCCGACGACGGAACGGCCGGAGTAATCGCATGCAGCGGCGCGCCTTCATATCGCGACTCGCCGCGGCCGCGCTGCTCGCATCGGCATTGGCGAGCGGGTGGGCAGCGGCACAGCCCTATCCCAATCGACCGATCACGCTTGTGGTGCCGTTCCCGCCCGGCGGCGCGACCGACGCGATCGCGCGCATCGTCCAGGACAGCATGTCGCGATCGCTCGGCCAGCAGATCGTGATCGAGAACATCGGCGGCGCCGGCGGCATGATCGCGGCGGGCCGCGCGGCACGCGCGGCGCCCGACGGCTATACGGTGCTGCTGCACCAGGTGGCCCTGGCAGCAGGCATGACGCTCTACCCGAATCTCGGGTTCGACGCCGAGAAGGATTTTGTCACCATCGGCCTCATCAACACGGCGGTGACGACGCTCGCCGCGCGTGCGAGCCTGCCGCCGAACACTATCGACGAGCTCGTGCGCTGGATAAAGGCGCCAGAGCAGAACGCAAAAATCGCCCATGCCGGCGTCGGCTCGTTCGGCCATCTCGCCGGCGTGCTGGTCGCGCAAGAAATCGGCGCCTCCTCGGTCACGCAGGTCCCCTATCGCGGGGCGGGTCCCGCG